>CAYZSQ010000033.1:0-11308 GCA_964479785.1 uncultured Methanomassiliicoccales archaeon | reverse complement strand
AGACCTTGACCTTTAAATACAAGATGGCTATAGTCGGTTTCATTCGAGAGGACCCACCATGTATATGCTAACCGAGGTCGAGAAGGTCGTCCGCATTCCGCCGAAGGACCTGAATGATGACATAGAGAGCGTCATCGACAGACTCACCTGGGAGGCCTACGAGGGCCGCCTTGGAGAGGACAAGAACTTCACCCTGCTCATCAAGAACGTCAGGACCGACGGTCCCGGACGCATCGTCCACGGGGACGGAGCCGTCTACCAGACGGTGAAGTACGACCAGGTGGTCTTCAGGCCCAGGGACAACGAGATCGTGGAGGGTGCCGTGGTCGAGGTGCTCAAGTTCGGGGCGTTCGTGAGGATCGGTCCCCTCGACGGACTCCTGCACATCAGCCAGGTCATGGACGACCGCGTCGACATCGACGAGTCCAACCAGAGGCTGGTGGGGAAGGAGACCGGCAGGTACCTGGCCGTCGGGGACGTGGTCCGGGCCAGGATCGTGAGCATAGACCTCAACGAGAAGAACCCCCAGGAGAGCAAGATCGGACTGACCATGCGCCAGCCCGGGCTGGGGAAGCTCCAGTGGCTCGAGGAGGACCACAGGAAGAGATCCGAGAAGCAGCAGGGAGGCGATGAGTGATGGTCGGACCGGTGCTCAGGGCCTGCAAGCAGTGCAGCTTCATCACGGAGGACGACACCTGCCCCCGCTGCGGAGGGCAGACCTCGAAGGAGTGGCAGGGGTACCTGGCCGTGATCGACTTCGAGAAGTCCGAGATCGCCAAGAAGATGGGCATATCCGCCAACGGCAGGTACGCCCTCAAGGTCCGCTGATCCCCATGTTCGAGAGGGACCTGGTCCTCCCCGCATCCGCGAGGGAGGAGTTCAAGGAGCCCCTCGGAAGGGAGATGGACGACGGCGAGCTGGACGCGATTGACGCTCAAACCGATTTCATAACCGTCGGGGACGTGGTATCCCTGACGTTCAGGAGGCACGGCGTGAGGCCGCTGCTGTCGGTGTACGACGGCAGCACGGAGCGCAGGGAGATGACCGACTTCGCCAGGCTCGTGGAGCCGGAGGAGAAGGAGGTCGTCGCCAACCCCGCGGGGACCATATCCGCCGAGATGGCGGATGCGGTGCGCAGGGGCATCGAAGGGGAGGTCGGACTCATCAGGGTCGACGGGGAGGAGGACCTGGCACTGCTGCCATGTCTCATCTACGCCCCGGACGGCACCGTGGTGGTGTACGGCATGCCCGGCAGATGCATGATGGCGGTCACCACGGATCCTGCCATCAGGAAGAGGGCCGCGGAGCTCGTGGCCAAAATGGAGGTATCGGAATGAAGATAGAGATAACCCAGCAGAAGGAGAACCCCCTTCAGAAAAGGGTCGAGGTGCACTTCACCATCGACCACAACGGAGAGTCCACCCCCGGCAGGAACGCCGTCGCCGAGGAGATCGCGAAGCAGACCAAGTCCAAGAGGTCCTGCGTGGTCGTCGACAACATCGAGTCCGTGTTCGGCAGGGGCATGTCCAAGGGCTACGCCAAGGTCTACGAGACCATGGAGGCCGCCCTGGAGTTCGACAGGCCCCATCTCCTGAAGAGGAACGGGATCGAGGCGCCCAAGCCCGAGGAGCCCGCAGAGGCCCCCGCCGAGGAGTGATTTCGATGGCAAAGGCAGCAGCACCCAAGAAGTCCATCCAGAAGAAGGATGCGTACCAGGTCGACGGGGACAAGGTCAACAGGACCAAGCCCGTCTGCCCCAAGTGCGGACCCGGTGTCTTCATGGCCACCCACAAGGACCGCGTGTCCTGCGGCAACTGCGGATACACCGAGTTCAAGCAGAACTGAGAAGACAAATCTTCAATCCGCCTCCACCCTCTCACCAGGAGGCACAGGATCCAGCCGGGGCAACCCGCCCCGGCACTCACACATCTTCTCAAACCGTAAATCCTCAAGGGCTCGTAGTATAGCTTGGATAGCATGGGGGCCTCCGGAGCCTCAGACTCGGGTTCGAATCCCGACGGGCCCGCTCACCCGTTTCTCTCAACATACGTAATACGGCCGCCCGCCGCCCCGTCCGATGGTCGGCGACGTTCACAGTGCCAGACATCCGCATCTTTGATGGATGGAACCATCCACCCACCCAATATATACCAGCAATCCTTTTTCAGCGCCGATGACCAAGGGGCGCATTTCACCGAGGGACGAGCTGGCGGGGCTTCCCAGGACGGTCCACGGAGGCCAGGCATGGAAGCTCCAGGATGTGGAGGACTACAGCCACAATCTCAATCCGTTCGGGCCCCCGGATGACCTGGCCGAGATCGTCGCCTCGGCGATCTCCGAGGTCGGGCACTATCCGGACGACTCGTCGTCGGAGCTGAAGGACGTCATATCCGCGGCCTTCAACGTGGGCACCGACTGCATCACCGTCGGCGCAGGGTCGTCGGAGATCATACGCAACGTCCCCAACACGTTCTACAGGAAGGGGGACAGGGTGGTCATCCCGCGTCCGTCCTTCGCGGAATACTCCCAGCAGTGCAGGATTGCGGGCGCCGAGGTCCGGCCGCTCCAGCTGCTGAGGGAGGACGATTTCAGGATCGATCCGGACAGGCTGCTGGAGGCCGCCGAGGGCGCCAGGGCCGTGTACGTGTGCAACCCCAACAACCCCACGGGCAGGGTGGAGCCCAGGGACAAGATCGCCAGGATAGCCAGGGAGCTGGAGGACATGGGCGTGCTGCTGTTCCTGGACGAGACCCTGCTGGAGCTGGTCCCGGGATACACGGACATCACGCTGTCGGGCATGGTGGACCGGTTCACCAACCTCATCGTCGCCTCCTCGCTGACGAAATCCTTCGCGATCCCGGGCATCCGCATAGGGTTCGGGCTGGCCAATCCCGACATCATCGCCGAGATGGACAAGGTCAGGATGACTTGGAACGTCGGGCAGATCGAGCAGAGGGTGGCCACCGTCCTGCTGAGGGACAGGATGGAATACGTCGACCGCGCGGCGGCGGTGATGGCCGAGGAGTCGGAGATCATGAACTCCTCGCTGCAGGAGATCGGCTTCCCCACCGGGCCCGTCTCGGACTCGTTCTTCTACTTCAACTCGCTGGAGCCCATCGGGATGGACGCCGCCGAGTTCAACAGGAAGCTCCTCAGGCACGGCGTCATGGTCAGGGACTGCGCCTCCTTCGGGGAGGAGTTCAAGGGGTATGTCAGGTACAGCGTCAAGGACGGCGAGCGGAACTGCAGGTTCATCGCGGCCGTCGATGCCGTGATCAACGGGTGAGGGCATGGAGCTCTGGCTGGACGCGGTGCTCGTGGTGGTGCTGGCTCTGGCCATAGACAGGTTCGTGGGCGAGGCGCCCAACCCGGTCCACCCCCTCAGGTGGATGGGGAACCTCCTGGGATTCCTGGACCGTCATGTGAGGGACAGGGGGTCCTGGAAGGCCACGGCCGCGGGGTTCCTGTCGTACGTCCTGGTGTTCGTTGTGTTCGCGGGCGTCGCCCTGTGCATCACGTCGCTGGCACGCCACGGGCTCACCCAGGCGGTGTCCCCGCTGGCGGGCGAGGTCGTGTGGATCGTCCTCACCGCCTTCCTCTTCAAGATATCCTTCGCGGTGTTCTCCTTCAGGAGGCACTGCGACCCCATCCGCGCCGACCTGGACGCCGGGAGGGTGGGGGATGCGGCGTCCAAGGTGCAGATGATCGTCAGCAGGGACACCGAGGGCATGGACGCGGAGCACATCTCGTCCTCCTGCTGCGAGACCGTCACCGAGAACCTGGTGGACAGCGTGTACTCCCCGGCCCTCTACTTCGGCATCCTGGGGCTCCCCGGGGCGGTGATGTTCCGGTGCGCCAACCTGATGGACGCCATGTGGGGGTACCTCAACGAGAGGTATTCCAAGCTGGGCAGGTTCCCGGCCAGGTTCGACGACGTCCTGGGGTTCGTCACCTCCAGGGCGTCCCCCTACTTCATCGCCCTGGCGGGGATGGTCATGGGGATGGACTGGAGGGCCGCGGTCCCCGCGGCCAGGGCGGAGCACGGGAAGACCCCCAGCCCCAACAGCGGATGGTCGATGACCGCCGCCGCGGCGGTGCTCGGTATAAGCATGGAGAAGAGAGGGGTCTACGTCATGGGCACGGGGCCGATGCCGACCACGGAGGACGTCCGCAGGTGCTGCAGGCTCATCGAGCTGGCCTCGGTGCTGTTCCTGCTGACCGTCGGGCTGGCCCTATTCGCCCTGCTGGGGATCCATGTGCAGCTGTTCGTCGAGGACGTCCTGTTCGGGTTCTGGGGTGATGTCCTCTGATCCCCGGCATCGGTTCCGTGGAGGTCCGGGAGCTGGACGGGTTCCATGTGGGCATAGTGAGGTTCGACGGGCCGATGGAGGCCCTGAGCTGCGCCGTGCTCAACGGCGGGGACGCCGTGGTCAGCGCCCTGATGGTCATGCAGGTCCCCAGGGACTACCGCCACGACGACCCGGAGGCTGACGCCGCCAGGGTCAGGGACGCACTGGGACTGCCGGCGGACACCCTAGGGATGATGACCGCCGCGGAGGTGGCCACCGTCTTCAATCTGGCGGACGGGGAGTGCGGGGGCATGAGGGTCTCCGCGGTGGCCACGGCGGGTCTGAGCAACCATGTGGTCGCCGGGGAGATCCTGGAGAACTACCCGGAGCGCCGGGCCGTCTCCGACTCCAGGTCCGAACGCCTGGCGGGGACGATCAACATCGCGGTCATATCGCCTGTCCCCCTGACCATGGAGGGCAAGGTGAACATCATGATCCCGCTGGTCGAGGCGAAGTCGGCGGCCATGGGGGATCTGGGATACAGGGAGACAGGCACCACGTCGGATGCGATGGCGGTGCTCTGTCCCATCGAGGGGGAGCGGGTCGGCTACGCCGGCACAGGCTCCGACATAGGTGTGGCCGCCGCCAGGGCGGTCCGCAGTGCGGTGGGGGCCGCCCTCAGGGCCCGGGGGGAGCACCCGGTGCTGGAGGAGCCCCTCAGGATACTCCGGGGTCTGGGCTACGGCATGGACGACCTGGCCCGGCTCTCGGGCTCGGGCATGTCCCCGGAGGAGTTCCGTCCGCTCATGGAGAGGGCGCTGGGGGATCGCCGCCTGCGCTCGCTGCTGGACCTGGCACTGTTCTGCGCCGCCAGGGCCGACTCCATGGCGGAGGACGGCAGCACCGGGGATGCGGAGCTCATGATGAGGATGATAGTGGACGTCACGGGCGAGGAGCCGGACCCCGGACGGGGTGTGGCCGAGGCGGCCCTGGCGTCGATCGCAAGGTATGCGGTAAGGAGGTGAACTGCTTGGAGGAGGAGAACCGTGTTTCGGGAGGGGGCTCGGCGCTGAAGGCGCTGGTCTCGTTCTTCACGATCTGGCATCAGGACATCACTCAGGAGGACATGGACGAGATGGAGAGGAGATTCCACCTGGTCCCGCTGGTCGGACTGCTGTTCGCGGCGGCCATCGCGATAGAGATGACCGTCATGGTCGTTGCGGTGGATAGGTGGGGCGTCGGCTCGTCGCTGCTGATGGCGGCGGTCGTCCTGGCCACCGTGTACGGGGGCAGCAAGTTCCTCCACTTCGACGGACTGACGGACTTCGGTGACGGGATGATCGTGTCCGGCACCAGGGAGGACCACGTCCGTGCCCTGAAGGACACCCTGGTCGGTGCCGGGGGCATAGGCGTCGCGCTGATCACCGTGCTCATGTCGGTCTCCGTGTACGCCATGGCCGGGGTCCTCCTGCTGATCCTCGCCCCTCTGGCGGAGGTGATGGTCAAGAACGCCATGGTCGCCGCGGCGGCCTTCGGGAAGCCCGGGAACGGCATGGCCGGGAGGCAGGTGGCCATGACCACCAACGACTCTCTGGTCAGGTCCTCCGTCCTGTCCCTGGTCACAGGGGCGGTGCTGGGGATCGCCCTGACCGCCCTGTTCAACGCCATCATGGGCTGGAGCATCGGCTTCAGGTACTTGGAGGTGGGATACGCGGCCGTGATCGTGGGCATGGCACTCGCCCTGCTGGCGTCCATCGCGGTGGGGTATCTGATGGCCCGCAGGTCCAACGACACCTTCGGCATGGTGAACGGGGACATCCTGGGCGCGACGAACGAGATGGCCAGACCGGTGGTCATGCTGCTGATGGCCATACCCGTGCTGGTATGGATGTGATGGCATGCAGGCACTGGTGAACGCCGGCGGGAAGGGTTCCAGGATGGGCCGCTGCGGCATCGAGAAGCCGATGCAGATGGTGGGCGACCAGCACACCGTGGAGAGGGTGGTGGGCGCCCTCAGGGCCTCCGGGCACATCGACAGGGTGCTGGTGTCCGTCAGCGACAACACCCCCGAGACCGAGAGGTTCCTGGACGGGATCGGGGTGGAGACCATCCGCACCTCCGGCGAGAGCTTCATGGACGACCTGCACCAGGCGTTCAGGGTCATGGACGGGGAGTTCGTCCTCACCTGCCCGTCGGACCTGCCGCTGCTCACCACGGAGGTGGTCAACACCTTCATAGAGTACTTCGACCCGCAGAGGATGGAGTCCGCCATCGCCGTGGTGGACGAGGAGACGGTGAGGGGCACCGGCATCGTGCCATCCTACACCAGGGAGCACGAGGGGAGGAGCTGGGTGCTGTCCGGCCTCTGCATAATGAACCGTCCCAGGACCCTCGCGGGGGACTACCTCGAGGAGTACCTGTTCGAGACCAACTGGGTGGAGCTTTCCGTCAACGTGAACACCCCCAAGGAGCTGGACCTGGCCAGGAGCTACTTCAGGGAGTGACCGCCGTTCCGTCCGCGACGGAGGGTCGCTTCCGGGACCTCTCGGACGGTGTGGCTCGTCCCGAATCTATACCTAAAATAGGTAACGCTACTTAAAATAGAGAAAAATATCTCTTTACCGAAACACTATTACCTGTGTTCATGGCATCGAGCCGGAAGCCAAACGTCTCCGACATGGACCTTCATTACCGCATACTCGTCGACATCTGGGAGAAGGGGGAGGTCATCGAATCCGATCTCTACCCCCTCTCGGGTGCCAAGAACCGCATCCGCCCCATCCTGGACAACCTCTGCGAATCAGGGATCCTGGTCACGCGCACCAAGGAGAAGGGGCAGAAGGTGCCCGTGTACTTCTTCACGGAGAAGGGGAGGCTCTACTGCATGTCCAACATGTTCTCCGCCATGCTCAGGTGCGACAGGGGGGAGCTGAGCCTGGAGGACGACGGGATGGCCGACCTCTACGACAACCTGTCCCGTCAGCTCCGGGTCACCGGCAGGTGACGGTCAGAGCCCCATGATCCCTCTGTAGATCTGATGGACCCTGTCCTCCAGCTGGTCGCAGGTTATCCTCCCCGAGGACCCCACAACGGCGCCCACGGACGCGCCCCCGCAACCGACCCCCTCCTTGATGAACCCCCACTCATAGGCCTGGAGTCCCTCGTAGGGGCTGTCGCCGTAGTCCACGTTGACGTACACTATCGGGACGTCCGGTGATACGGAGTCCATGATCCTGGTCATGCTGGAGTTGGGGTCGTTCATCAGCCATCTGGTGGTCCCCTGCATGAAGTTGCCGACGATCTCCGGGTGCAGGGCGATGGCGCCGGCCATCACCGCGGCCATCTGGGTGCCGCCGCCCACGATCACCGGCACGGACTTAGCGGCCCCGCACAGGATCCCGATGTTCGCCGGCATCATGGGGTCCCCCACGCACTCGATCGCCCTCAGGGGGTCGTCCGCCAGGGAGCCGGGCTCGATCCCGGCCGCCGCCAGCGCCTCGTTCACCAGCCTGGTCTTCAGCTCCTTGGGGTTGTTGGGGGAGCTGCTGCTGACGAGGTTCTCCCTGAGCACGCCCATGGCCATCATGACCGCCAGGGCCGTGGTGGTGCCGCCTGCGCAGCTCTCGCTTATGATCACGAAGTCGTAGGCCCTGGCCAGCATCTCCCCCAGCATGTAGCCCTTCTCGTATTCGGTCCGGACGTTCCTCACCGACCTGCCGGTGGTGATCTTCTCGCCGCACTCCCCGCCCATGTCGAAGTAGGGGACGTAGGGGACGACCTCGCATCCGCCGTTGACGATGAAGTAGGGCATCCCGGACAGCTCCAGGGCGGCCTTGGTGAGGGTGGCCGGCGTGGGGATGCCGCCGGGGTTGATGGGGATCCCCTTCATGCACGTGGTCCTGCCGCTGACGAGGATCTCCGCGTCCGCGGCGGGGGTGAACATGGTGAGCTCGGGGGTGTCCCCGGCGTCGGAGACCCCCGGGATGGTCGAGGTGCGGGTGTTGGCCACCGTGCAGGTGAACACGCCCCTCCCTCCCCAGATCCTGGAGAGCAGGTCCTTCGCGATCTTCTCGTTGCCGTAAACGCCCAGTGAGGGCGGGAGTTCGAAATCCATATGATTCACCGTATGTTCCGCAAAAGGGTTTGGACCACCCTGTCCAGCTCCACCATGGAGCCGTCGGGCAGCCCGGTGTCTATGCTCGTCCACAGGGGGACGTCCATCAGCATGTGCTCCCCGGTGACGCAGGACGTGCCGTGGTCCACGAAGTAGATCACGTTCTCCACGTCCGGGAAGTACCTCTCCATGAGGCGGTCGGTCTCCTCCAGCACCGCCTTCTTCTTGAACGGGTCCCTCTGGTGGCTGTACTCGTCCACCTCGTCCACGTGGAGGAACACGTTGCCCCTCTCCAGGGCCTCCTGGGCGATGGGGAACCTGGACTCCAGGTCGTCTATGATGTGCGCCTCCATGCCGAGGGACGCGCATATGCCCATGGATGTGGGGCTGTCGGAGACGGCCACCATCGGGGCCAGCTCCGGGAAGGCGGGGTACTGCCTCCCGAACTTCCCGCATCCCCAGGGGTATCCGGTGACGCCGTCCATCTCGGACGCCACGGTCATGACCAGCTCGCCCAGCTTCCCGGGCACCTCCTTGAACGGGGCGTCCACCGGCGGCGCGGGCAGGTCGGGCACGTCGTCGCTCACCATGGTGAGCACGGCGCGGCCCTCTATGAAGAACCTGATGGCCGGGTCGTAGGGTGCCAGCATGTCCATGTGGGACATTATGCGCTCCTCCAGCTCGTCCTTGATCGGGGCGGTGTCGTAGCACCAGCGGACCATGCCGTCGCCGACGGTGGCGGGGCTGAGCCTGTACGCGGTGCGGCGGGGGTCCTCGATGGGCAGGCCGAGTCCAAGGGCCTCCAGGGCCGCCCGGGGGATCTCCGGTGGGTGCCCGGTGAAGAACTCGTTCAGGAAGAGCTGCGTGTACCCCCTGCCTGTCGTCTTGAGCCTGTGCGGCGCCTTGCTCTCGAGGTAGGGCATCTCCGCGACGTCTATCGGTTTCTTCCCGTCCATGAGCGGGTTGGGGTCGTCCTCGGCCCCGTCCAGCAGGACGAAGAGGGTGTTGCTCATTGTATCCTCCTCAATGCGATGGCGGCCTGTCCCACGGATATGCCGCAGTCCCCGTTGGGGACGTTCCCGTGGAACGCGGGTAGATGGTCGGATGATATAACCATATCCTTGAACATCCTGGATATCGTGCCGTTGTAGGACACCCCGCCAGTCAGACCTATATACCTGTAGCCCGCGGAGTCGGCGGCTTCTATGGACGATTGGACCAGCTCGCTCATCAGATTGTACACGACGGAGTATGCCTCGTCCTCCGGTCTGGCCCTTCCCAGACGTTCGAAGAGGTGGGCGGTCCTGATGACGCCGTTCTCGGTCTCCGTCTCGAACCCCTCGATCAGACGGCCCCTGGCGAGCAGCGGCTCCAGCCTCATGGCTGGTTCCCCGTCGTAGGTGCGCTCCCTGCAGACCCCCAGCGAGAACGACAGCGCGTCGAGGACCCTGCCCATGGAGGAGCAGCGGACGCTGGTGCCCATCAGCTTCCTGAGGACGGCGGCGTCCCTGTCCGGGAAGTCGCGGTTCTCGGCCCCGTTCATCTCGTCGATGGCGAACCTCAGCCTCCTGAGGTCGTAGAGGGCCCTCTCGGAGCCGAGGAGCGGGATGCCCTCGAGATGTGCGACCCTCTCGTATCCGGTCAGGTCCGCGCACAGGACCTCCCCGCCCCAGGCGGTGCCGTCGTCCCCGTGGCCCGTGCCGTCCAGCGTGAGGCAGGCGCATCCGTCGATGCCGACGTCGGCCATCAGCGAGGCCGCATGGGCCCAGTGGTGCTGCACCTCCAGGAGCTCCGCGCCGCACTCCTCCGCCAGGGCCTTCCCGAACCTCCTGTTGGCGTATCCGGGATGGAGGTCCACGGCCACGATGCCCGGGTCGCATCCGACGAGGGACATCTGCGTCCTCACCGCCTCCTCCAGGTACTCGGGGACGCCGACCTTCTCTCCGTTGCCGATGTACTGGGTGGGCCAGATGACGCCGTCGGATGCGACGCATCCGGACAGGTTCTCCTGGGCGCCCAGGGCGACCGCGTCCCCCCCGATGTCGATCCTCAGCCCGAAGGGGATGCTCCCCCTGGACCTCCTGATGTACTGCCTCCTGCCGTCGAAGATCCTCAGGACGGTGTCGTCGGCGCGGTTCACGATGGGCTGGTCGTGGAACAGGTACGCGTCGGCCCCCAGCTCCCTCGCCTTCCCATCCTCGGTGACCATCGGCTCCCCGGGGACGTTGGCCGACGTCATGACGAGGGCGTCGTGCTCCAGCAGCGAGAACAGGATGTGGTGCATCCCCGTGTAGGGGAGGAACATCCCGATGTTGTCCAGCCCCGGCGATGCGAGTTCGGTCGCTTCGGATCCCCTCTTCCTAACGAGGACGATGGGCCTCTCGGGGGACCTGAGCGCCTCGGCCTCCTCCTCGGTGGGGGAGGCGTACCTCCCGACGGCCTCCATGTCCCTGGCCATGATCGCGAACGGCTTGTTCCTCCTGCCGTACCACTCCCTCATCTCCCGGAGGACGTCCAGGCTGCAGCAGATGTGCATCCCGCCCCATCCCTTGACCACCGCCCTCCCGCCGGAGTCCAGCAGCTCCGCCAGCCTGCCGATGGGGTCGTCGGTGAACACCTGCCCGTCGGCGGTCTCCAGCCTGTAGGAGGGGCCGCAGTGCGGGCAGCAGACGGTCTGGTGGTGGAACCTGCGGTCCTCCGGGTCGGAGAACTCCCTGGCGCACTCGGGGCACGGCGGGAACCCGTCCATCGATGTGAGGGGACGGTCGTACGGCATCCCCCTGAGGAGCGTGAACCTGGGCCCGCAGTCGGTGCAGGTGGTGAACGGGTACATGCGCCTCCGACCCTCGGAGAAGATGTCGTCGACGCACCGGTCGCAGACGGCGCTGTCGGCCGGGACGTAGGC
>CAYZSQ010000032.1:0-11492 GCA_964479785.1 uncultured Methanomassiliicoccales archaeon | reverse complement strand
GAGAAGAACAAGATGCTCTCCAGGATCTACGGCACCGCCTTCGAGAGCAAGGAGAGGCTGGAGGCATACCTCACGATGCTGGAGGAGGCCAAGAAGAGGGACCACAGGAAGCTGGGCAAGGAGCTCGGCCTGTTCGCGATCATGGAGGAGGGCCCCGGGTTCCCGTTCTTCCTCCCCAAGGGCATGGTCCTGAAGAACAGCCTCATCGAGTACTGGAGGGAGATCCACACCAGGGAGGGCTACCAGGAGATCGCCACCCCCATGATCCTCAGCCAGGACCTGTGGCTCCGCTCCGGCCACTGGGACCATTACAAGGACAACATGTACACCACCATGATCGACGACGAGGTGTTCTGCGTCAAGCCCATGAACTGCCCCGGCAGCATCCTGGTATACAAGACCGAGCCCAGGTCCTACAGGGACCTGCCCCTGAAGCTGGGGGAGCTGGGGATGGTGCACAGGCACGAGAAGTCCGGTACCCTGCACGGCCTGTTCAGGGTCAGGTGCTTCACCCAGGACGACTCCCACATCTACATGACCCCCGACCAGGTGGAGCAGGAGATCGAGGGCGTGGTCAGGCTGATCGACGAGGTCTACTCCAAGTTCGGGTTCAAGTACCATGTGGAGCTGTCCACCCGGCCCGAGGACTCCATGGGGTCCGACGAGGACTGGGAGATGGCAACCGCCGCCCTGGAGAACGCCTTGAAGACCATGGGCCTGGACTACGTGGTCAACGAGGGCGACGGCGCGTTCTACGGGCCGAAGATCGACTTCCACCTGGAGGACTGCCTGGGCAGGACCTGGCAGTGCGGGACCATCCAGCTGGACTTCCAGATGCCCCAGAGGTTCGAGATCGACTACACCGGCCCCGACGGGGGGAAGCACAGGCCGATCATGATCCACAGGGTGGTGTTCGGCTCCATCGAGAGGTTCATCGGAATCCTGACCGAGCACTACGCGGGGAGGTTCCCGGTCTGGCTGGCCCCAGTGCAGGTGAGGGTGCTGTCCGTGTCGGAGAAGTCCTTCGGGTATGCGGCACAGGTCGCCGCCAGGCTCAAGGATGCCGGCGTCAGGACGGAGCTGGACAACACAGACAACAAGATCGGGTACAAGATCCGCGAGGCACAGCTCCAGAAGATCCCCTACATGCTGGTCATCGGCGAGAAGGAGACCGCCGACGGTACCGTGGTAACCGTCAGGACCAGGGAGGGGCAGGACCTGGGGGCCATGCCCACCGAGGGATTCGTCGAGAGGGTCCTGACGGAGATAGCCGACAGGTCCTGAACGGGCTCTTCAAACCCGTGCCGCAGGGCACGGGGACAATGTTCCAGAAGTTCAGAGGAGACCGCGGGACCCGGAGGTCCCGCGGATGGTACATAGCAACGTCTCCGGTGCATCCCAGGGTCAGATCCCCGCTCTGAGCACCTCCATCTCGGCCGACCTCGTGATATGGGGCATCGTCAGCACGCACATGGCCTCCACCAGGCTGTCCCAGTCCTGCTCGCACACGAGCACGGCGTTGCCGGCGTCGGTCCTGATGGTTATCTTCTCTCCCATGATCGACCTGTCCGCCAGTTCCTTCAGGTTGCGACGCGCCGTCTCGACGGTGTATTCTGCCATGTATTAGACATTTGTCTAATCATATATCAATATTTCTATTAAATCAATAGAAATACATGGATATTATGAACATACATACACAAAACAAATGATATGATAGACAGATGAATGCGATATGAACGGAAGGGTGTTTGCATGTCGACCGCAACCGGCACCAGTCAGGCCTGCTCGCAGACCGGGCCCCTGGTGCTGGCCTTCACGGACTCAAGGACAGAGGGCACGGTGAGGACGGAGACGGCTTCCACAAGGCTGTCCCAGTCCTCCTCGCTTATCATGACGATGTTCCCGGCGCCGGTGCTGATGGTGATCTTCTCGCCCATGAGCGATCTGTCGGCAAGGCTCTGCAACTTCTGCTGCGCTGTGGAAACATCGTATGATGCCATAGGCGAAGGGACATGGTAGTGGTATATAATACAATCTCAAGGTTTCTTCTAAAACGGTAGTAGACTGCATATTTATCGAATAATATGGATAATTATTAGACATATGTATACAATATATTCTCACTGACCCCGGTTTTCGATGGCGTCCTGTCAGTGGACGCATTATCGCGGGAATCCGGTCGGAAGGGAGAAGTGGAAGGTGGAAGCGCGGGGTAGCCCCCGCTTTGAGGGACTCAGTCCTGGATTACGCGGACCTGGACCCTCTTGCTCTTGTACTTGGCCTTGGGGAGGTCCATGGTCATCCTGTTGCCGAAGTCCTTGTGGACCTCGACCACGGAGGACTCCTCGCCCACATCGATCTTCCCGATGGACACGTCCCTGACCCTGGCGTTGCGGATGATGAAGTCCGCCAGGCTGACCTTCTTGAACCCGTCCCTCTTCCCGAGGTTGATCTCGAACCTGCACATGCCGTACACGTCGGAGATCTGGTCGTAGTCCACAACCCTCTTGATGGTGTCCTTGGTGCCGGGCTCGGCGTCGGGGACGTCCCTCTTCTCGATGTCCATGCCGGTGCGCATCTCGAACTCCCTGACCAGGTGCTCCTCCTCGGAGGTCACGAAGGACACCGCGGTGCCCTCCTTCCCGGCCCTGCCGGTCCTCCCTATGCGGTGGATGTAGGTGTCGATGTCGTCGGGCATGTCGTAGTTGATGACGTAGGTGATGTCGTCGATGTCCAGCCCCCTGGCGGCCACATCTGTGGCGATGAGGATGTCGGTGACGTCCCCCTTGAAGTCCGCCATGACCTTCTCCCTCTTGGACTGGGGCATGTCCCCGTGGATGGCCTCCACCTTGTAGTGGAGGTTGGTGAGCCTCTCGTCGAGGACGTCCACCATCTTCTTCGTCTGGCAGAAGATGATGGCCTTGGGCTTGTCGATGTCCAGGATCCTGCACAGGGCCCAGGACTTGTTCCTCCTCCCCACGGAGATGTAGTACTGCTTGGTCAGGTCCAGGACCACCTCGTCCTGGGAGACGGACACCTCCTTGGGGTTGCGCATGTAGTCGAAGGCCAGCTGCTTGACGTTCTCCTGCATGGTGGCGGAGAACAGCATGGTGTGCCTCTTCTCGGGCATGGCCTTCAGGATGTACTCGATGTCCTCGATGAAGCCCATGTCCAGCATCCGGTCGGCCTCGTCCAGCACCATGGTGGAGATCTCGGACAGGTTCAGGACCTTCCGGGTGACCATGTCCCGGACGCGCCCCGGCGTGCCGGCGACGATGTCGCAGCCCTGCCGGAGCTTCTTGATCTGCCCCTCGATGCTGGCCCCGCCGTAGATCGGGAGGCAGACGTGGCCGGAGTACCTGGAGAGCTTGGTGAGCTCACCGGCGACCTGGTTGGCCAGCTCCCTGGTGGGGACGAGGACGATGGCCGAGGGGACCTTCCTCCCGGCCTCGGTGGTACCGAGGATGATGGACCCGTAGGCCCCGGTCTTGCCGGTCCCGGTCTGGGCCTGTCCGAACATGTCCGTGCCCTGGAGACCCAGGGGGATGGAGTTGATCTGGATGGGGGTGGGCTCCTCCCACCCCATGTCGTCCATTGCCTTGGCGACATCCTCCGGGACGCCTATGTCTGTGAATCTTGAGATCATGACAATCACTGATCTGAAACTCTGCCTGGGACAGACCCAGACGACTTTCCTTTTTCACGGGTGCGTACTTATATGTCCTTTATAAACATTCTTGACTCGGTGCCGTGTCGCGCGCGGGATCCGCCCGGTTCCAGAGGTGTCGATAGCTTTATATTGCATGATAATATCCACGGCTTACCACGTGCGAACGTAGTGTAGCTGGTTATCACTTAACCTTGCCAAGGTTAGAACTCGGGTTCGAATCCCGGCGTTCGCACTCATCTCCTCCTTCCGTCCGAGTTTCTTCCGTTCTGTACCTTCTCGATGTCAGGCACATAGCCAGCATCGTTCCTGTCAGTGCGATGTCAGGATAAATGTCATGATAAAACAACAATTGAATTTAATATGACAATTCGTATCCTGTGAACATGATGGCTCCTCCGTTCACGGTAAGTGCCAAGGCGATCGGTCTCGTTTCCGACATCAGTATCGGGCTGACCAAGCTCACGATCGGAGGTTCACTACCGTCTCCCATGCTCCGTCGTGCGAATATGATCAAATCCATACAGTCATCGCTGGCCATCGAGAACAACAGCCTGACCCTGTCGCAGGTGACGGATGTCATAGACGGGAAGAGGGTCCTTGGCAGCGCCCGTGAGATCCAGGAGGCCAAGAACGCCTTCGACTGCTATGACAGACTTCCCGAGATGGATCCCTACAGCATCGACGATCTTCTGTCGACACACGGGATGATGATGCGCCATCTGCTGGACGATGCCGGTAGGTTCAGGGCGAGCGGAGTGGGCATATACGCCGGAAAGGAACTCATCCACATGGCGCCCCCGCCGGATCTCGTTCCCTCGCTGATGGCGGACCTGTTCGACTGGCTGCGCAATTCGGACGACCATCCGTTGATCAAGGGCTGCGTGTTCCATTACGAGTTCGAGTTCATACATCCGTTCTCCGACGGGAACGGACGCACCGGCCGTCTGTGGCACACGGCGATAATGGCCTCATGGGTTCCGGAGATGGCGTGGGTGCCCGTGGAATCCGTGGTCCGCGAGCGCCAGTCCGGATACTACGACGCCATGGCGACATCCACCTCCGCAGCGGACTCCGGGCCTTTCATAGACTTCATGCTGGAGGCCATCCGCGATGCGCTGGACGAAGCGGTGGAAGCGAGCGGTGCACACGGGGTCAGGCTGAACCCCACGGAGGACCATCTGCTCGAGATGATCCGTACGGGGGCCTACATCAACGCGGCCGAGGCGGCCGAGGCGCTGTCGGTGTCCGAAAGGACCATATTGCGCGCCCTCAAGAGCCTCAGGGACAGGGGGCTGATCGAAAGGGACGGTCCCAGGAAGAACGGCAGATGGCGGACGGTATGACGTGCGGCACGGATGCCCTCCCTCCGGACGGACGGCCCTCGGGCCTGTCGACTGCAAGGGACGGGGCCCGGAACCGATCCCACCGGAAGGATGCGTCAGAACCGGTCGATTCCGCTACCGGGATCCCTCCATCGAAAGTGCGGCCGATCCGCAGGACCCCTCCGCATCAAGGTTATATCTGTCCTGGGCATCGCAACCTCATGATTCAGTGTCCGCGCGGTACCAGGGACTTCCTCCCCGATGAGATGGAGAAACGCAGGTTCTACGAGAACAGGCTCAGGCATACCGCGCGGACCTTCGGCTTCAGGGAGGTGGAGACCCCCATCTTCGAGGATGCGGAGCTCTTCATACTGAGGTCCGGACCCAACGTGCTCAAGGAGCTGTACGCCTTCGAGGACAAGGGCGGCAGGCAGATCTCCCTCCGCCCCGAGATGACCGCCCCCGTGGTGAGGATGTTCGTCAACAGCATGAGCAACGAGCCCAAGCCGATCAAGGTGTTCTATTTCGGCCAGTGCTTCAGGTACGAGAGGCCCCAGAGCGGCAGGTACAGGGAGTTCTTCCAGTTCGGGGCCGAGGTCATCGGCAGCGCCACCCCCGAGACCGACGCCGAGGCCATCGCGCTGGCATATGCCCTGATCGGACAGATCGGCGTGAGGAACTACCGCATCAGGATCGGCCACATCGGGGTGCTCAGGCAGAGGATCGCCGACGCCGGGGTCCCTGCTGACAGGACCGCCGAGGTCCTGCAGAAGCTGGACAAGAAGCTCTACGACGAGGCCAGGCCGCTGATGGAGGACATGGGGGTGTCCGGGGAGGACATCGACGACATCTTCTCGCTGACCGAGACCGTCGGAGGCACCGAGGTCCTGGACAGGGTCCCCGGTGAGGCCGGTGACTGGCTCAGGCAGGTGGTGTCCTATCTGGACGCCATGGGCGTCAGGGACCTGGAGATCGACTTGGGCGTCGTGAGGGGGCTGGATTACTACACCGGCATGGTGTTCGAGGCCGAGGCCCCCGCCCTGGGCGCCGAGAAGCAGATCTGCGGCGGCGGGTCCTACACGCTCTCGGAGCTGTTCGGAGGCGAGAGGGTGTTCTCCACCGGGTTCGCCATAGGGTTCGACAGGATCCTGCTGGCACTGGAGAAGGAGGGCTCGGAGTACAGTCCGGAGGGCATCGACGCCTACGTGGTGCCGGTCTCCGACGACATGAGGCTGAAGGCCGCGGAGATGACGGCGTCCCTCAGGGCGGCCGGGGTCTCCGCCGACATGGACATCATGGGCAGGAAGATGGCCAAGGCGCTGAAGTTCGCTTCCTCCGTGGGGGCCAGGCACGCGGTCATCGTGGGGGCCAAGGAGATGGAGCAGGGCTCCGTCACCGTCAGGGACATGTCCACCGGGGAGCAGACCCTGGTGGAGGTCGGATCCCTGGCGGACATCTTGAAGCGGTGAGCCGCGGGGTCGCCGTCAGTCCTGCCGGCCGTCAACGGTCGCAGATGAGGTCGTTTACGTGCCTCCGGGCATGGGCTCCGTCCGTCTTTCGGTGATGACGCCTGCGATCGATCGGTCCGGTTCGTTCGGGATCGTGCAGAATGCCGGAGGCCAGCGGAGGGCGATCCCGTCCGCCGGACTCCGGGAAGCAGGGGGACGACCCCCGGTTTTCACTTCGACCACTTGGGCTTGATGCTCGCCATCACCAGCAGCCCGAGCACGATGACCGTGATCGCTGCGCACACCGCCACATAGGCCGCCGCAGACCCGTTGGGATAGCTGGCACCGGACACATCGTAGCTGATGTCCGCGTACAGGATGTATCCGCTCAGGGACACCTCGACCTCTGTGCTGACCGTGTATTCTCTTGTGTACCCGTTCGACAGGTAGTTGTTCATGTAGTCGGCATAGATGTACGGGGTGACATTCTGTCCCTTGTTGTCCACGCAGCTGTCCACGGTTATCGAGAACGTGTCTCCCGCCTTGACGAAGAACGTGAGGGGATACGGATCGAGAACGGTCGTCAAAGCTACGAGCGTATTCAAGGTGTAGATGCTGATCAGTTCGTACGAGCGCAAGAGATAGATGTGGACCACAGTCCCGGAGGGCAGGTTTCTCAGACTGTCGCTGTCGTCCTTCGTGACGTCGACCGATTGGTCCGTCAGGTAGGCTTCCATGGTCATATGGTTCTCCGATCCTTCGATGAAGTACAGGATGCTGCCGTCCGTCGCATACGTCACGTTGCCGTTGCTCATCGTGACTGTCCCGTGCATGATGTATACGCTCGAGAACCTGGATGTCTGGTTTGCGCCGTCGCTCTCCTCGGCCATCGCCGGCACCAGGCAGACCGCGGCCATCAGGGCCACGGCGGCCACAGCCATGATCGATCTGCGATCCATCACATCTCCCTCCTCATGATCTTGAACATGCCGAGCAGGATGAACACAAGTCCCCAGACCAGGCCGATGCCGGCCATGGTCCACACCTCGGTGAGGTCCAGGTACCCGATCGCCATTATGCCCACGGAGCCGGACATCTGGGCTCCCAGGAGTCCCAGCGCCGCCTCTCCGAGGAAGCATGGCAGCAACAGTAACCAGGACAGGTCGGTTCCGTTGGAATAGTAGTACAGGAACACCAAGAAGAACACGGTGGGCAGCACGATGGTCATGAGCATGAACGGCACCATCGAGGACCCTCTCCTCATGAAGCTGCCCAGGCAGAACGCCGTGGCCGAGTATGCGAAAACCGCCACGATTGTCAGCACTATGGACTCCGTCAGGAGGTCGGTGAAGATGGAGTCGTACTTGAACATCGATGTCGCCACGGCCATTCCGTAGGCGAACATGAACACGCCCAGGCACATGGTGAACCCGGCCAGATACTTCCCCAGATAGAATGATATCCTGGACATGGGCAGGGACACGTTCATGTACGCCGTCCTCTCCTTGAATTCAGAAGGGAGCTGTGTTCCGCACATGACGGAGGTTATCAGGCCCAGGAACAGGGGCAGGAATGCCAGCAGGCCGGCTATGTACGTGTTCGAGTAGTTGGACATGAACCCGAACCCTGCCATCATCATATCCAAGGTGTCCGACATGGTCAAGGTGATTATCGGGATCAGGAGTGCCAGGAAGAGCGAGAGGTAGGTCCATTTCAGCTTCGAGAACAGTTTCATCTGGACCATGAACACGATCAGTGTCTGCTTCAGGAACGACGGTGTGCGGTAGGTGACGTTCCTGTGGGCCTGGTCGTCCGAGGCATTGTAGCCTGTCGTTCCCCAGGTCCCCTTGCGGTCCTCCTCCCTCCTTCTGAATGAGAGGGCTCCCATGAACCCGCCTTTGGATTGGGTATGCGTCTGAGACTCTGAGGAGGACTGTCCTGTCACATCCGACGTCTGTAGGCCGGCTGTCTTGGGCCCGAAATCTATGGATCCGTCCCGGATCTCGGTCGCTGCCGGGTCTTCGGGATCCACGGTGTGCTGCTGTGCGAACACGGGTCTTTGGACGGAGTCTTCGGTCATTGGACATCACCTCCCTTGGTGAGCTCCATGTACAGGTCCTCTAGGTTCGCTCCCTTCTCGTTCAGTGCCAGGATCCCAAGGCCGCTCCTGAATGCCATCTCAGTGACGTGGGCCTGCTCTTCGATCGTGCCAGAGAACTCCAGTTTCACAGAGAACTCGCCCATCCTCTCGGACGAAGTCACGCCCTGGCATCTCTCAAGGTCGCTTATGACCTGCGGGGTGAGGGGCTTGAGGGTGCGGACCTCGAGTGTAATCCGATTGTCCACCCCGACGCCGTGAATCAGCCTCGACACGTCTCCGGAGGCTATCACGCGGCCGTCGCGGATCATCGCCACGGATCCGCATATCTCGGACACCTCGCTGAGGATGTGGGTGCTTATCAGCAGGCTGCAGTTCCTGCCCTTCATCTCAGCCAGTGTCTGTCTGATTTCGATCATGCCTCTGGGGTCGAGTCCGGAGGTGGGCTCGTCCAGGATGATGGTGTCGGGGTTGGGGAGCAGTGCCTGTGCCAGGACGACCCTCTGCCTCATACCCTTGGAGAACCCGCCGACGGGCTTGTTGCGCCATTCCCACATCCTCATGATCTCCAGGACGTCCCTGGAGCGGATCTCGATCTCCCTGGAGTTCAGGCCGTAGATGCGACCTACATACTCCAGGATCTCCGCCGGTGTGAACCCCGGATATGGTTCCGGGGTCTCGATGACGCATCCCACACGCTCCATCGCGCGTCTGTGGTCGCGTATGTCTATGCCGTCTATCCTGACGCTTCCCGATGTGGGGGTCAGCAGGCCGGTGATGGCCTTGAGCGTGGTGCTCTTGCCGGCGCCGTTGGGTCCGAGCAGTCCCATGAACTCGCCCTTCCTCACGGTCAGGTCGACGTTCGATATGGCCGCGAAGCCCCCGTACATCTTGGTCAGGCCGACGGCCTCTATGGCCGGTGTGCCTTCCATGGTGTCGAATGGACCCAGCGAGGATATAACAAGTGTGGTATAAGGGTATAACAACTGAATCCGAATTCAGGACATTCCGGCGTGCCTGTCCATCTCCGCGTTCAGCAGGGCGTCGGCCCTGGGGATGAGCTCCTCGGACCGTCTGACGTTCCTGTACGAGACCTTCGGGATCATGGAAGCGAGCGCCTTGGCGTCAGCGTGGAGGACGGCCATGTCCGGGTTCCTGACCCTGTACTCGCCCGTCATCTGCCTGACCACCAGCTGCGAGTCCATGACGAACTCCGCCTCCTCGGCGCCCATGTCCAGTGCCCTGGTGATCCCTGCGATCAGGCCCCGGTACTCGGCGTAGTTGTTGGTGTGCACTCCCAGGAACTCGGAGTGCTCGTGGACCACCTCCCCGTCGCAGGTCACGACGACGGCGTAGGCTGACGGCCCCGGGTTCCCCCTGGAGCCGCCGTCGGAGTACACGGTGAGTCTCAGTAGACCAGCTCCCTGACCGCCCTGTTGTCCGAGTCCACCAGGACCACCTTGGCCCGGATGGGCTCGTCGGTTAGCTCGAAGCCCATGATTATGATGAGGTCCCCCTCCCTGCAGAGGTGGGCGGCGGCGCCGTTGACGGCCACGACCCCGGATCCCCTGGCACCTGATATGGTGTAGGTCTCGAAGCGGCTGCCGTTGTCCACATCGGCCACCAGGACCTTCTCGCCGGGCCAGATGCCGGCGCGGTCCATCAGGTCCTGGTCGATGGTTATGCTGCCCTCGTAGTCCACGCGGGTCTGCGTGACCCTGGCCCTGTGGATCTTGCTGCGGAGCATGCTGCGCATGTCTACGACCTAGTTGCGCGGAATAGAAGAACCTTTCCCACCCGTCCCCCGCGGTCCGGTGCGGGAGGACGAAGGCATCGCGAGGAAGGACGGGAAATCGATGTGATAAAAGGATGAGCGCCCTGGTCGGAATTCGAATCCGAGTCGAAGCCTCGACAGGGCTTCATGATAGGCCGCTACACTACCAGGGCAGTATGCCATGGTATATGCGACATCTATATAACGATTGCTCTTAACGCTGTTTATTCAGAGCACTGGCCAGACCCTTCGGCGGTACATCCAAAATACCATGACGGGATGACGGTGCATGCCCATTGGAGATCCGCAGGGAGGGATGTTCGAGTACACCGTGGAGGGACTGCCGGAGTCCGTGTTCGCATGCGCCGTCCCCGTCGGCGACCTGGACCGGTCGCTGATGTTCTACACAGGCACATTGGGGATGCGCCTGCTCGGCAGGGACGACCGGGAGGCCTACGTCTCCCGCGGCGGATGCAGACTGATCCTGAGGGTCTCCGAGCGCACCGGCGTGGACACCGGGATATACCTCGGCGTGGACAGCCCGTACAACACCCGCCGCAGGCTGGTGGACGAGGGCGTGGCCTTCGAGAGGGAGCCGGCCCGCGGGCCCCTGGGCACGTACACGTCCTTCCTGGATCCGGACGGGAACATACTCCATGCCATAGACTGCGGCGCGGAGTTCAGAATGTGAGGGGAAGATGGCCCGTGAGGGCCGTTTGGATCAGTCGAGGAAGTACGCCTTGACGTTCGGCCTGAACAGGTACCAGAGGATTATCACATCTATGATGATCACGACGATCCCGCCTGGGAGCGAGAAGAGCTCGAGGATGATCTCGATGACGGTGAAGATCACGCCCAGGTACCACCACAGCTTCCATCCCTTCAAGAATCCCAACGAGATGATGATATAGATTATCCCGAGGACGATGTACGCACCGCCGACCAACATCTCTTCGTCAAGGATCATCGTGGCGCCACCCACGACAATTATCACTGCCAAAAGAAGAAAGATCACCCCTATCAGGGTGATCAGTAGAGGACGACTTTTACCCGTCATGGGGGTCATATCGTCTCTTTGTTTTATAAAGCATAACATTGGGACCGGGCACTGGCGTCCGTAAGGGGGTTGGACCGCCCCCGACGGATCCCGGGGGCGGCGTTCCGGTTTCTCAGTCGC
>CAYZSQ010000031.1:0-11992 GCA_964479785.1 uncultured Methanomassiliicoccales archaeon | reverse complement strand
CCGCTGGCGTATGATCTAGCACACGTCCAGGTTTCGTATGATTGGTGATCATCGGTCTGATTCCGTTCTCATCCTCCATTCACGGAGACCTACACCACTTCCCCGGAACAGGACCTCTGTCCGGGTGCATGTTGATTCTGATTCTGAATCCTTGCCACTCAGGCAAGCGCGAAACCCCCGTACACGAGGGAAGTATATAACGCTTCCGACGCGTCCAGATGATCCACGCTGATTCTTGGTGATCCGAATTCAGTCGCTGACAATCCGTCAGGACCACGTGATGCCACGCATCGCGCAGAATGCGGTAAAGGTAGGGAGTATATAATGCTTCCCGCCGTCACCGGTTTTCTGTCATTCGAACACTGTTCGAATCGTCTCAGCTCCATGGTTTTTTCCCATGAGCCACGTGATGCCACGCATCGCGCAGACCCCTCTACACACATCCTCTATAAATAATTTATTTTGACAGAAATCAAGGGGTGAAGACCACCAGCATCGCATCCCCTATCCTGGCCCTCAGATCGCCCAGGTCCGGATGGTAGAGCCTCAGATAATCCGGCCGATACAGCCTCTTGCCCAGGATCGCCGCCACCACCGGCGCCTCCACGGCCCCCTCCACCTTCCACGCCGAGCCCTCGCCGGTGATGTCCGTGGAGACGTAGATGGGCAGGCGGAGCCTGATGCGCTGCGAATCGTCGCATGCGTCCCATATCGTGCGGAGCTGCTCCTCCGGGATCTCGATCACCGAGCCGTCCCTGAGGCGGTAGGTGCGGTCGCCTCCGTCCATCATGTCCGTGAGAAGCGGCTTCGTGGCGGCCATGTTGGAGTTGAGGTCCCTCATGATGGACCTCATGAATGCCTCTTCCATGTTTCAGTTTATTATTATATTATTATAAGAGAGGATGGGAACGGGACCTTCACGGCATCCGGACATTCCTCTGATAACGGCGTTAACTTAAATAGGATGGCGACGAATCACTCACCCGCATGTCTCAGGATCAGCGGTTGGAGGAGGCCCTGGCCAGGCATCCCTGCTACAGCGGGGAGGCCCACCGCCAATTCGCCAGGATGCACGTCCCGGTGGCGCCGAGGTGCAACATCCAGTGCAACTACTGCAACAGGAAGTACGACTGCTGCAACGAGTCCCGCCCGGGCGTCACCAGCGAGGTCCTGACCCCGGAGCTGGCGGCCGAGAAGGTCGCATACGTGAAGTCCCGGATCCCCAACCTCAGCGTGGTGGGGATCGCCGGGCCCGGGGACCCGCTGGCCAACGAGGAGACCTTCCGCACCCTGGAGCTGGTGTCCGCATCCTCGCCCGAGCTCACGCTTTGCGTCTCCACCAACGGCCTGGCCCTGCCGGACGCCGCACGGAGGCTGTACGACCTGGGCGTGAGGTTCGTCACGGTCACCATGAACGCCTGCGACCCGGAGGTGGGGGCGGAGATCTACGGCTCCGTCGTCTGGGACGGCGGGGTCCTCCGCGGCGCCGAGGCCGCGGCCAAGCTGATCGAGCGTCAGACCCGGGGCATAGAGGAATGCGCCGGACTGGGTATGCTGGTGAAGGTGAACATCGTCATGGTCCCCGGGATCAACGACGACCACATCCCGGACCTGGTCAGGTACGTCAAGGAGAGGGGCGCGTACATCGTGAACATCCTCCCGCTGATCCCGGTGGACGGCACGCCCTTCGCCGGCCGCAGGGCCCCGACCCCCCGGGAGAGGAGGGAGATGATGGACCGCTGCTCCCTGGACGCCAGGATGATGCGCCACTGCAGGCAGTGCAGGGCCGATGCCATAGGCATGCTGGACAGCGACCGCTCCCAGGAGTTCGTCCGCTTCGGCGGCTGCGGGTCCGGATGCGGGCCGTCGGAGCCCATACCCCTCAGGGCCAGGGACCCCTCGCTCTGCGCGGTGGCCACCTCCGACGGGGAGACGGTGGACTCCGGGTTCGGCAACGCATCCTCCTTCAGGATATACAGGCTGGGGGACGGCGGCCCCGAGTTCGTCCGCGAGGTCCCGGTGGACAGGTCCTCCCCCGCCGCGGGGAGCGGCCACAGGGAGCACATCCGCGGCATAGTGGACTCCATCGGCGACTGCGGCAGCGTGGTGGTCAGGGAGATAGGTGACATGCCCCGGAGGACCCTGTCCAACCTGGATGTCGACGTCGTCGTCACCGACGGCAGCGTGGCCGACGCCCTCGCCGCCTGCCGCCGCCGATGGCCGGGGACGTCCTCCCGACCCCGTTTCCTCCCGCTTTTCCAACATATAAATACGAGTGCTGAATAGCACAGCTCAGTTTCAGGAGTGAGCAAATGGACGCTCAGCAGATGAGAGAGACATACATCGACTTCTTCAAGGAGAGGGGGCACGCCCAGATCGGCTCCGCCCCCCTCGTGCCCGAGAACGACCCCACCGTTCTCTTCACCACCGCGGGGATGCACCCGCTGGTGCCCTATCTCCTGGGGGAGAGGCACCCCTCCGGCAGGAGGCTCGTCGACTTCCAGAAGTGCGTCAGGACCGGGGACATCGACGAGGTCGGCGACGCCAGCCACCTCACCTTCTTCGAGATGCTCGGGAACTGGTCCCTGGGCGACTACTTCAAGGAGGACTCCATCGCCTGGAGCTACGAGCTGCTGACCGACGTCCTCGGCATCGGAAGGGACCAGCTGGCCGTGACCGTCTTCGCCGGCGACGCCGACGCCCCCAGGGACGACGAGACCGCCGACCTGTGGAGGAGCCACGGCATGACCGACGACCAGATCTTCTTCTACGGCAAGAAGGACAACTGGTGGGGCCCCGCCGGGCAGACCGGACCCTGCGGACCGGACACCGAGATCTTCTTCGACGACGGCAGGCCCAAGTGCGGCCCGGACTGCGGGCCCGCCTGCCACTGCGGGAAGTACACCGAGATCTGGAACAACGTGTTCATGCAGTACTTCAAGGACGCCGACGGGAGGTTCACGCCGCTGAAGCAGATGAACGTGGACACCGGCATGGGCCTGGAGAGGATCCTCCGGGTGCTGAACAGCGTGGAGACCGTCTACGACACCCCGCTGTTCACCGGGATCATCGGCAAGGTCGAGGGGATCACCGGCAAGAGGTACGGCTCCGACGAGGAGACCACCCGCGCGTTCAGGATCGTGGCCGACCATCTGAGGGCGGCCACCTTCATCCTAGGCGACGGGGTGGTCCCGGCGAAGATCGGACAGGGCTACATACTCAGGAGGCTCATCAGGAGAGCCAGCAGGTACCTATCGAAGCTGGGGATGGACGATGTGTGCATGCGTCAGGTGTGCGAGGTCGTCGTGGCCGAGTACTCCAAGGCGTACCCCGAGCTGGAGAGGAACAGGGAGTTCATCTACACCAACATCACGGCCGAGGAGGAGAAGTTCCACAAGACCCTGGTGAAGGGCCTCAGGAGGTTCAACGAGATGATCGCCGAGTGCGGCGACGCCGAGACCCTACCGGGGGACATGGTCTTCAGGCTCTACGACACCTTCGGGTTCCCCGTGGAGCTGACCCAGGAGCTCGCCTCCGAGCAGGGGAAGAAGGTGGACATCAAGGACTTCCAGGACAGGTTCAAGGCCCACCAGGAGAACTCCAGGGCCGGGGCCGACCAGCAGTTCAAGGGAGGCCTCGCCGACCATGCGGTGGAGACCACCAAGCTGCACACCGCCACCCACCTGCTCAACGCCGCCCTCAGGAAGGTCGTCAGTCCCGACATCCAGCAGAAGGGGTCCAACATCACCGCCGAGAGGCTCAGGTTCGACTTCAACCTGGACAGGAAGTGCACCCCCGAGGAGCTGAAGGCCCTGGAGGAGTACGTCAACGACGCCATCAGGGCCGCCATCCCCGTGGTCTGCGAGGAGATGCCGGTGGAGAAGGCCCGCGAGCGCGGGGCTATCGGGGTCTTCGGGGACAAGTACGGCGAGATGGTCAAGGTCTACACCATCGGCGACGTCTCCTGCGAGATCTGCGGCGGGCCCCATGTGTCCAACACCTCGGAGCTCCAGGGATTCAAGATCAAGAAGGAGGAGAGCTCCGCGGCCGGAGTCAGAAGGATCAAGGCCGTCGTCGGCAAGTTCGACTGACGGCTCCGGCCGGGACCGCTCCCGGCCCCCTCCGTCCCCGCCGGGTACGGATCGGGCATGTGCCAGAATGCCGCGGGACGGCCCGATGCGCATGTGCCGGGACGGAACGGGACCAGAACGTGAGGATGGTGGACTGGGCGAGATTCGAACTCGCGACTTCTTGCTTGCAAAGCAAGCGATCTAACCAGACTGATCTACCAGCCCACTGGATGCACCGTACCTTCGGCTGTGATAAAAAGATTGTGGCAAAGCGGCCGTCCGGCCAGGTCGGACCGATTCATTAAAGAACGATTACGCATACGCGCCCGCAACGTACGTGCGTACGCACGCCCGCGAGGGCCTCGCGACATGTTGAAATAAAATGTCGCGTGTTAGCATGTAGCACGGGGTGAACCCAATGTTCGGCAAGAGCGTCAGAATGGAGAGGATAATGGACAGGAACACCGGGAACTGCGTCATAGTTCCCATGGACCACGGGATTTCCATCGGTCCCACCGAGGGGCTGTTCAACATGAAGAAGACCGTGGACGACGTGGCGAACGGCGGGGCCACCGCCGTCCTGATGCACAAGGGACTCATACGCTACAGCCACCGCACCAGCGGCCACGACATCGGTCTGATCCTACACCTCTCCGCATCCACGGACCTCGGCGTGAGCAGCAACAGCAAGGTCCTGGTGGCCACCGTCGAGGAGGCCATCAAGGTCGGTGCCGACGCCGTCTCCGTCCACATCAACGTGGGGGCCGAGACCGAACCCGAGATGCTCAACGACCTGGGTCAGATCTCCAAGGAGTGCAACGAGTGGGGGATGCCCCTGCTGGTGATGGCCTACCCCCGCGGACCCAAGATCAAGAACTCCTACGACCCGCAGGCGGTGGCCCACGCCGCCAGGGTGGCCACCGAGCTGGGCGCCGACCTGGTCAAGTGCAGCTACACCGGCGACATCGACTCCTTCAAGGAGGTCGTGAAGGGCACGCTGGCACCCGTGGTCATCGCCGGCGGACCCAAGATGAGCTCCGACGACGACATCCTGCAGATGGTCTACGACTCCATGCAGGCCGGCGGGCACGGCGTCTCCATCGGGAGGAACGTGTTCCAGCACAGGGACGTCGAGGGCATGACCAGGGCCATTTCGGACATCGTCCTCCGCGGATACACCGTGGAGGAGGCCAAGAAGGACAACCTGAGCTGATCGCCATGGACAAGGAGATCTGGATCAGGGCGGACAGACCCGACGACAAGGAGAGGCGCAAGGAGCTTGTCCTCTCGGCGCTGGAGTCCGGCGTGGGCATCGCGCTGGTCAGGCCCGGGGACGAGGACTTCGCCTCCCTGGGGAAGGTCAAGCTGTACTTCAACGACGACGGGGCCATCTCCGAGAACTACGAGATCGTGGCCCTCCGCACCCCGGATGACCAGGACAGGGCCATGGCCATGGCCGGGAAGAGGGCCGGGGTCATCCTGGACTCCTCGGACTGGACGGTCATCCCCCTGGAGAACCTGATAGCCAAGTTCAGGAACTCCGGCACAAAGGTGTACGCCTGCGCCGCGGATACTGAACAGGCGAAGCTGTACATGCAGACTCTGGAGAAGGGGGTGGACGGGATCGTCATCTCCACATCCGACCCCAACGGGATCCGCGGGTTCGCCGACGTGATCTCCAGCAGCGGGGACGTGGACCTGCAGGTCCTGGAGGTCTGCGAGATCAGGAACATCGAGATGGGCGACAGGGTCTGCGTGGACACCGTGTCCATGATGGTCCCCGGCGAGGGGATGCTCATCGGGTCCTCGGCGTCCTGCATGTTCCTGGTGCAGTCCGAGAGCGAGGACAACGGCTACGTGGCCGCCAGGCCCTTCAGGGTCAACGCCGGCGCCGTGCACGCCTACGTCCTGGGACCCGACGGCAGGACCAGGTACCTGGCGGAGCTGAAGTCCGGGGAGCCCGTGGTGCTGGTGAGCAGGGACGGGTCCACCAGGATCTCCTCCGTGGGGAGGTGCAAGATCGAGCAGAGGCCCCTGGTCATCATGACCGCCACCGACGGCCAGAACACATACTCCACCATCCTCCAGAACGCCGAGACCGTGAAGCTGGTCACGCCCGACGGCAGCATCTCCGTCTCCAGCCTGAAGAAGGGCGACAGGGTCCTTGCCAGGCTGGAGTCCGGCGGGAGGCACTTCGGCATGAAGATCGAAGAGACCATAAGGGAGATCTGATGAGGGTCTGCGCGTCTCTCAGCAGCGTGTCGGACCTGGATCTCGCCGGGAACGCCGACATGGTGGAGGTCCGCCTGGACCTCCTGGGCTCGGTGCCCGACACCCGCGGCATGGACACGCTGGTCACATTCAGGGGCCCCGTGGACCTGGGGGTGCTCCCCCCGGGGTTCTCCGGGACCATAGACATCGGCGAGGAGGACCGCCCCGACACGGACCTCACCGTGGTGGCGTCGTACCACGACTACGGGTCGACGCCGAACGCCGAGAGGATAGCGTCCCTGCTGAACGGCATGGACGCCGACATACGCAAGGGGGCGTTCAAGGTCGGCACGTTCAGGGACCTCATGAGCATCCTGGACGCCTCGCGGGCGGTGAAGGGGAGGCACGTGGTCCTGGGCATGGGCCAGATGGGCGCCGTGACCAGGATCCGCCAGGAGCTCCTGGGCAACGAGTTCTCCTTCGGATACGTGGGGGAGCCCACTGCTCCCGGGCAGTTCAGCGTGGACGAGATGTCCGCCCTGGGCGACGACTGCATGGTGCTCGGCATAGTCGGGAACCCGCTGGGGAAGAGCAGGTCGGCGGTCATGCAGAACGCCGCCCTGAAGGCCTCCGGGATCGACGGGATCTTCATACCATTCGAGGCCCCGGACCTGGAGCAGGTCGAGGACGTGATCCGCGGCTACGGCATCAGGGGCGTGAACGTGACCATACCCTACAAGCAGGAGATCATGGACCACCTGGACAGGGTGGACCGGGACGCGTCGGCCATCGGCGCCGTGAACGTGGTGGTGAACGAGGACGGCGTCCTCACCGGCCACAACACCGACGTGGTCGGCATCGCCAAGGCGCTGGAGGTCGCCGGCATCGAGCCGGAGGACTCCAGGGTGCTGGTCATGGGGTCCGGCGGGGCCGCCAGGGCCTGCGTGCACTTCATGGGGCGGCACGGATGCGACGTGACCGTCACCGGCAGGAACGCCGTCACCGGCGGTGAGCTGGCCAAGGAGTTCGGCGTCTCGTACAGGGCGCCGTCGTCGGTGTCCCTGAGGATGTACGACCTGGTCGTCAACTGCACCCCCGTGGGCATGTACTCCGACGGGCCGTACCCGGTGAACATCACCTGCCTGGACCACGCCCAGTCGGTGTTCGACATGACCTACGGGTCGGTCACGCCGCTGATGGCCGAGGCCAGGGCCAAGGGGTGCAGGGTCGCCACGGGGGCCGACATGCTCGCCGGGCAGGGCGACGCGGCGTTCAGGATGTGGACCGGCGTCGCGGATTCGTTCGAAGTCATGAGGAAGGCGCTGGAATGACAGGACTGGGAAGCTCCCACGGATCCATCACCGTGATCAACGCCATGCCCTGCGGCATCGGCGCCACCATCGGCGTGGCCCTCGAGACCAGGGCCAGGTTCTCCGAGTCCGGTGACGGGAGGGTTGTCAGGATAAACAACGATGTTTCAGAGGACACCGGAATGGCGCGCATATGCGTCAGGAGGATGTACGAGGCCGCCGGGATCCCCGAGCCGGAGGCATGGACGCTGGAGACCGACTCCGAGATCCCCGTGTCCAGGGGGCTCAAGAGCTCCAGCTGCGCCTGCAACGCCATACTCAGGGCGGTGGCGTCCCACATCGGCCTGGAGATTGACCCGGTGGACCTGATCAGGCTGGGGGTCGGCTGCGCCAGGGAGGCGGGGGTCACCGTCACCGGATCCTTCGACGACGCCTGCGGATGCGGGCTCGGGGGACTGGTGATGACGGACAACACCAGGGACGAGATCCTCGCACGCTCCGACGTGGAGGAGCTGGACGTCATCATACACGTCCCTGCCTTCAAGATCAGGAAGACGGGCCTGCCGCTGGACAGGCTCCACGAGGTGGCCCCCCTCATGAGGGAGGCCATCGACATCGCCATGGAGGACCCGTTCCGGGCGATGACCATGAACGGGCGCATCATCTCCGAGGCGTCCGGGGTGGACAACGGCATCGCCGACAGGGCGATGGGGATGGGCGCACTGGGCGCCGGCATGTCCGGCTCCGGCCCGGCGGTTGCCATCGTCGTCCCCAGGGGGGACGGGAGGAGATTCGCGGAGGACATGGGAATGAGGAGGGAGGAGACCATCCACACCGTCACGAGGTGCGGCCAATGACATCCATGGCGTTCAAGGGCGGACGCGTCAGGGGCGTGATCTCGCCCCCGCCCTCCAAGAGCCACACCCACAGGGCGTTCTTCCTGGCCTCCATGGCCGACGGGACGTCCGGGATCACCAACGCCCTGCTGTCCGCGGACACGAAGGCCACGCTCAACGCCTGCAGGGCCATGGGCGCTAAGGTGGACATCGCCGACGACGCCGTCGTCATCACCGGCGGGGACCTGCACGCCCCCGGCACGGTGGACGCCGAGAACTCCGGCACCACCATGCGCATCTTCGCGGGGATATGCTCCATGTTCGACAGGGAGGTCACCATCACCGGCGACGAGTCCCTGAGGAAGAGGCCCATGGGCCCGCTGCTGAGGGCGCTGGAGGCCAACGGCACCGTGTGCTCATCCAACGACGGTCTCCCCCCGGTGACGGTCAGGGGACCCAACACCGGCGGGAGGGTCTCCATCGACGGGAGCGTCAGCTCCCAGTTCATCACATCGCTGCTGATGGCCTCCCCCATGCTGGAGAGGGACTCGGAGATCACTGTCACCGGCGACATGGTGTCCGCCCCGTACCTGGATGTGACGGTGCACATGATGCACCTGTTCGGGGCCGAGGCCGTCAGGGACGGCAACGTCTTCAGAATCAAGGGGGGCACCGGGTACACCCCGTTCGACTACATGGTGCCGGCGGACTTCTCCTCCGCGGCGTTCCCCATGGCGGCAGGGGCCCTGGGAGGGGAGGTCACCGTGACCGGCATGGACATGGACGACCCCCAGGGCGACAAGGCCGTGGTGGACATACTGAGGAGGGCCGGGGCGGACGTGTCCGTCGACGGCACCGAGATCACCGTCAGGAGGTCGAGGCTCAGGGGATGCGATGTCGACATGGGCGACATCCCGGACCTGTTCCCCATCACGGCCGTGCTGCTGAGCACCGCCGAGGGCGACAGCCGCCTCTATGGGGCCCCTCAGCTCAAGTTCAAGGAGAGCGACAGGATAGAGACCGTGGTGAACCTGATCAACGACATCGGCGGGTCCGCCGAGGCCACCGACGACGGCTGCGTCATCCACGGGAGGCCGAGGCTGACCGGAGGGGCGATCGTCCACAAGGGGGACCACAGGATCATGATGTCGGCGGCGGTCGCGTCCCTGGTCTGCGACGGCCCGGTCACCATGGACGACGTGGAGTGCTGCGCCGTGTCCTTCCCGGGGTTCCCGGAGAGGATGGCGGGTCTGGGCATGGACATGGAGGTCATCTGATGTACCAATTCGGAGAGAGATTCACATTCACACTGTTCGGGAGGAGCCACGGGCCCTATGTCGGCGGCATCCTGACCGGGGTCCCGGCGGGATTCCCCATCGACGAGGGGATGATCGCCCGGGAGATGGCCCTCAGGAAGCCCACCGGGAGGATCGGCACCCCCAGGAGGGAGGAGGACGCCGTGGAGCTGGTCCAGGGGGTCACGGACGGAAGGGCGGACGGCAACCCGATCGTCATCAGGATAGCCAACGGGGACACCGACGGCTCCAAGTACATGAGGTTCTACGAGACCCCCCGGCCCGGCCACGCCGACCTGCCGGCCCTGCTGAAGTTCAGGGACCATGACCTGAGGGGGAGCGGCCAGTTCTCCGGCAGGCTCACGGCGGCGATCGTCGCCGCGGGGGCGATCGCCAAGCAGTTCATCGCCGCCGACGGGATCTCCGTCGACGCGTTCACCCGCTCCGTCGGCGGGATAGCGGACACCGAGCCCCGGGACGCCTCGGACGCCAGAGGGTCCAGGGACTTCGCCACCAGGGCCTGCACCCCGGAGCTGGACGGCTCCATGAGGGAGTGCATCGAGGCCGCTGGGGCCGAGGGCGACAGCGTCGGAGGGGTGGTCGAGTGCATCATCACCGGCCTGCCCATCGGGTTCGGCGGCATATGGTTCGAGGCCCTGGACGCCGAGCTGGCATATGCCATGTTCGGCATACCCGCCTGCAAGGGCGTGGAGTTCGGGGACGGGTTCGGCCTCGCCCGCATGAGGGCGTCGGAGAGCAACGACGGCTACCGCATGCGCGACGGGAGGATCGTCACCGAGAGCAACCACATGGGCGGCATCGTCGGCGGGATGTGCGACGGGGCCCCGGTGGTGTTCCGCACCGCGTTCAAGGCTACGCCGTCCATCGGCAGGACGCAGCGCACGGTCAACCTCCGCACGGAGGAGGACGACACGGTGGAGGTCACGGGCAGGCACGACCCCTGCATCGTGCCCAGGGCCGTGGCGGTGGTGGAGGCCATGGCCGCACTGACCGTGGCGGACCAGATCGAGAGGGGATTCCGATGGCATTGGAGGACATAAGGGACGAGATCGGACGGATCGACATCGAGCTGCTGAACCTGATGAAGCGCAGGCTGGAGCTGGCCAGGCTGGTGGGCGAGGACAAGGTCCGCAGGAACGCAGCGGTCAGGAACATCCCCCAGGAGAGGAACGTGATCGACCGCTACCGCGGGTTCGCGCTGGAGCACGGGATGAACCCGGTGTACGCCGAGCACATCTGCAAGATCCTGATGCAGGAGTCCATCGAGATCCAGGCCGCCCTCCCCAGGGAGTCGTCCGCCACCAGGCACATAGCCATCGTCGGAGGCTACGGGAAGATAGGGCGCTGGTTCGCGGACCTCCTGAGACAGTCCGGCCACAGGGTGGACATCATAGACCCGTCCTCGGGCAACGGGCTGACCCTCGATGACGCCAAGTGGTCCGACACCGTCATGGTGTCCGTCCCCATCTCCAGGACCAAGGGGGTGCTGGAGAGGCTGGACTCCATCTGTCCCCGGGACACCCTGATATTCGACGTGGCCTCGCTGAAGTCGCCCTTCGTGGACACCCTCAAGGACATGGCCACCAGGCGCAGGGTGTGCTCCGTGCACCCCATGTTCGGCCCCTCGGCGGAATCCATGTACGACAGGAACGTGCTGGTCTGCGACTGCGGGTCACCGGAGGCCGTGGACTCGGTGATCGGGCTGCTGGGCAACCACGGGGCCAACATCAGGACCATGGGCATCGACCAGCACGACATGTACATGTCCTACGTCCTGGGACTCAGCCACGCGGTCAACATCGCCTTCTTCACCGTCCTGGACAGGAGCGGCATCGACTACCGGGACATGCAGTCCGTGGCGTCCACCACCTTCTCCAAGCTGATGGACACCAACGAGTCGGTGGCGCTGGAGGACCCCTACCTGTACTACGAGATCCAGCACATGAACGCCTACCGCGAGGACATGCTGAAGGAGTTCGACCGCGCCGTGAAGGACGTGGTGGAGGCCGCTCTGGACGAGAGCCCCAAGGCGTTCAAGGACCTGATGGACAACGGCCGCGAGTACTTCACCTGACCGGGGTGCCGTCGGTAGTACCTGCGGTAGTCGTACCTCCCGTCGCGGATCCTGGCGTTGACCTCGTCCGCCACCAGCTCCAGGTCCTCCGGCCCGAACAGCCCGGAGGATATCCTCTTGGCCCCCAGGGAGGACATGAGGAACACGGAGCACTCGGACACCCCGAACGCCCTCT
>CAYZSQ010000030.1:0-12003 GCA_964479785.1 uncultured Methanomassiliicoccales archaeon | reverse complement strand
TCCTGAAGCCTCTTGGACACCATCTCGGATACCTCTGTCGCGTCCATGCGCGCATTCGGTTATAAAATCTTTGCAAGTGGCCTTCCTGGGCGCATCCCAAGGGTCGATCTGACGTCCTGGGTCTTGATGTCCGGTCACGTCCCGCACGATGTCGTCAATTGCGTTACTGGAATGTTGTATCGTCCTCGATTGTTCTAGAGATCCGCCATGGCGATCGGATCGCGATCCGCGGACCGCCCGGGATCGGAGGTCCCGACGGCGCACACGGCACCCGACCCAACAATCATATCCATCGTTCCTGATGACCGCATCATGTCGAAGGTAATCCTGAACCACGGAGCGGGTGGGGAGATCATGCAGGAGTTCCTCTCCAAGCACATCACCAACCACTTCCCCAAGATGAAGGCGGACGTCCCCCTCGATTCCATGGACGACTCCGCGGTTGTTGACGACGTGGTGTTCACCATCGACGGGCATACTGTGAAGCCGCTGTTCTTCCCAGGAGGGGACATCGGCAGGATCTCCGTGGCCGGCACCGTCAACGACATCTCGGTCATGGGCGCGACCCCCATCGCGCTCGCCTGCTCGGTGATCATGGAGGAAGGGCTCGAAATGGATATCGTCGACAGGGTTATGGGGTCCATGGGAAGGACCTCGTCCGAATGCGGCGTCCCCATCGCCACCGGGGACACCAAGGTGGTGGAATCCGGCGCCGTGGACCAGATGGTGATATCCACCTCGGCCGTCGGGAAAAGGTCCGAATACCTGGACTCCGACCTGGCCAAGGCCGCGGAGTACAGGAAGGTGGAGAACCGCTGGTGCACCGACTCCAGCGTCAGACCCGGGGACGCGATCATCGTATCCGGCTACATGGGGGACCACGGCATAGCCCTGCTGTCCTTCCGCGAGGGATACGGCTTCGAGAGCGAGGTCCAGAGCGACGTGGCCCCGCTGAACGGCATGATAAGGGAGGGGCTGAAGGCTGGGGGCATCGTAGCCATGAAGGACCCGACCCGCGGCGGCCTGGCGAACACCCTCAACGAGTGGTGCTCCAAGTCCCATGTGGGGATGGAGATCGACTACGCCGCCATCCCCCTGAGGGACGGCGTGGTCAACGCCTGCGACCTCCTGGGCATCGACGCCCTCAGCATCGGCAACGAGGGGAAGGCCGTCATCGGGGTTGTCCCGGAGATGGCCGAGGAGGTCCTCGCCGCGATCCGCAGGACCCCCGAGGGCAGGGATGCCGCCATAATCGGGTACGCCACGGAGGGTCCCGAGAGGGTGGTCCTCAGGACCGAGGTCGGAGGCAAGAGGATCCTGGAGGCCCCCGCCGGCGACCCCGTCCCGAGAATCTGCTGAGCCGGGTCAGAGTTCGTCGTACTTCAGGTTGCGCCCGGCGCACCTGTCCACAGGATACTTGCGGGAGTTGATCCCTAGCTTGCGGACCAGCTCCGAGCTGAGGTCGATGCCGTTCATCTGCGCGAACCTCAGCACGAAGTAGAGGACGTCCGAGAGCTCCTCCCTGACATGGGCGGAGCGCGAAGGGTCGGCCATCAGGGCATCCACGTCCCCGGGGGACTTGAACCTGAAGATGTCCAGCAGCTCCGAGGCCTCGGTGGCCACCCCTATGGCCAGGTCCTTGGGGTTGTGGTACCTGTCCCAGTCGCGCTCCTCGCAGAACTCGCGGACCAGGTCCTTCAGCTGGTCGACGGTGGTGGTGGAATCGTCCATGGAACCGAATCCGCGGGGCCGTATTTCATGCACACGGCCGGAGCATCGCGGGAATCCGGTTATCAACGCATGACGCGTTACCCCGTCCAGGATTCGGGTGTTCACATGAAGGTCACAAGCAACGCCATCACGGACGGGGTCATCCCCGACAGGTACGGAAGCAAGGGCGACGTGTTCGTCAACGGCATGCCCGGGCTCTCGATCCCGTTCGACATCATCGACGCCCCCGAGGGCGCCAAGAGCTTCGCCGTCATAATGGACGACTACGACGCCGTCCCGGTATGCGGGTTCAACTGGATCCACTGGACCATCAGCGACCTGAGGAGGACCTCCGTGGCCGAGGGGGAGTCCCACAACTCCCCGGACTTCACCGAGGGCTGCAACAGCTGGCACAGCGTGGCCGGCGAGAGCACCGTGGAGCAGGCCACCGGCTACGGCGGACCGGCTCCCCCGGACGGGGAGCACAGGTACACCCTGAAGGTCTACGCCCTGGACACCGTGCTCGACCTCCCCCGCGGGTTCATGCTCAACGAACTGTACTTCGCCATACAGGGCCACGTCCTGGCACATGCGAAGCTCGTGGGAAGGTACTCCCCGGCGCGAGCCCTCCGAGCCGTTCATATACGGTGCGCACAATCAACGGTCAAGAGGTCAAGCAATGGTCAACTTCCAGCCTTTCCCCGGATACAGACCGAACATCAGAGCCGGCGAGCACGTCGGCGACCGCATCTCACCGCCCTACGACGTCATCGGCCCCGAGTACCTGGCGGAGCTCCAGTCCCTCCCCTGCAACGTCACCAGGCTCACGCTGAACCCCGATCCCGACAAGAGGTACCACGGGGCCCGGGCGGAGCTGGACGCATGGGCCGCGGACAACAGCCTGAAACAGGACCCGGACTCGTTCTACATCTACGAGCAGACCTTCGACGACAACGGGACCCAGCGCGTCCGCAGGGGGATCGTCGGGATCCTCAGGACGGAGAGGTACGAGGACGGCAACATCATCCCCCATGAGGAGACCTTCTCCAAGGTCAAGGCCGACCGCCTCAACCTGCTCAGGGACATGGAGGCCCATCTCGAGTCCATCTTCGGCATCTTCCCCGGGCTGACCCCGGAGCTGAACAGGGCCATCAGGGACCACGAGTCCCTGGTCTACAGGTTCGTGGACGGGGACGGCGTGGAGCACAGGTACTACAGGCTCTCGGACCCCGGGATCACGGCGCAGATCACCGAGCAGCTCAGGGACCAGAAGATGCTCATCGCCGACGGCCACCACAGGTACGAGACCGCCCTCAACTACGCCCTGGAGAACCCGGACGACGAGAGGAAGCAGTTCGTGCTGGCCACCCTGGTGGCGTCGGACGACGAGGGGCTGGTGATCTGGCCCACCCACAGGCTGGTGAGGGCCGGCGACATCTCCGAGAGGAACGCCGTCAAGGGCATATCCAAGGCCATGACCCTGACCGAGGTCTCCAGGGAGGAGATGGTGGAGGGCCTGGGCGGGCACATGATGGGCCTGGCGTTCAAGACCGGGGCCTGCTACTTCGCCGACTACGACGGAGGCGACGACCCCCTGTGGACCCTGGACACCTACGTGGCCCAGGAGAAGATCCTCAAGGGGGTGTACAAGTCGGACGAGGGCAAGGCGGAGGTGTCCTACGACGCCGAGCTCCCGTCGGTGATGGAGAAGATGGACTCCAAGGAGTACGACCTGGCCATCATCCTCAACGACCCCAGCCTCCAGAGGATCTGGGACCTGTCCATGATCGGCAAGCGCATGCCCAAGAAGACCACCTACTTCTTCCCGAAGATCTGGTCCGGCTTCGTGTTCTACCTGATGCACTGAAACGAGGGGGAGGACCCCTCCCCTTCACCTCACTTCTCCGATCGTGGCCCCGTCGGCGGACCACGGAACACGGGATCACAGGGACGTGTATGAGAAGATGGAGCCGCCGATGGGAATCGAACCCACGACCTACGCCTTACCAAGGCGTCGCTATACCCCTTAGCCACGGCGGCAATGTGTAGGCATGCGTAACCGCACCCCATTCATAAACTTTATTGTCCAGCGTCCTCGGGCCGCGACGTCCGCGCCGCCACCCCCAGACACCGTGGCGGAACGGCCCGGAACGAAGGGGGCATCGGCCCCGGGCGGCATGCGTCTTCGGACGAATGAATAATAAAAACGCAAACCGATGGAGACGCCGAGAACATGACCCCGAAATTGAGGAACAAGAGCCGTGCGGAGCGCACCAAGGAACTCAAGCAGTCCATACAGGACGCCTCGCTGGAGCTGTTCCTCGCCAAGGGGTACGAGAAGACCACCACCAGGCAGATCCTGCAGAAGGTGGGCATCCTCAACGGGAGCCTGTACAACATCTACCGCAGCAAGGAGGACATCTTCACGGACATCTCGATGAGGGCGATCACCGACAGCAGGGCCGCATTCGACGAGTACATCGGGGAGGATTCGCCCACGGTGGAGAAGCTCTGCTTCCCCATATGCCTGCAGATCTACGTCACCAGCCGCTCCGAGAGGATGGCCGAGCTCATGATCCTGACCAACGAGAACAGGGACATCAGGGAGAAGATCGCGGACCGCTACATCGAGACGTACGGTGAGCAGAGGGTTCCGGACGACCCGAAGTTCCGGGTCATGGCCGCGGCCTGCACCGGTGCCCTGCGCAACGTCCTGAAGATGATGTTCGAGGACCCCGGGTCCGTGGACGCAAAGGCCGCCGCCAGGGCCACCTGCTCCATGATACTGGCCGCCTTCGGTCATCCCGTCGACGCCGTGTCGGACTCGGTGGAGAGGATCTTCGGCATCCTGGAGAACCGCGGCGTGACCCTGTGCGGGATCAGCATCTGAGGACAACTTCTATTATCTCCCGCCCAATCCCGAGGCCCATGAAGAAAGAGATGAGTTCCTTCGACGTGCGCTCGGTCGTCACGGAGCTGTCCGGCATCGAGGGCGCCCACATGGACAAGATCTACCACTGGGGGGCCGGGAACGTCCTCTTCAGAATCAACGTCCAGGGATCCGGCAAGAAGGAGCTCTTCTTCAGGGACAAGAAATGGCTGTACTGCCCCGCGGTCAAGCCGGAGACCCCCACCCTCCCCACCTCCTTCGCATCCTTCCTGAGGAAGTACATCGACAACGCCCGCGTCAACGGCGTCAGGCAGGTGGGGTTCGACCGCATCGTGGAGATGTCCCTGTCCAAGGCCGACGGGGACTACCAGCTGATATTCGAGATGTTCGGCGGGGGCAACGTGCTGCTGGTGAAGGACGGCACCATCCTGAACTGCCTGATCCAGAAGACCTGGAGGGACAGGAAGACCCGCCCCGGCGAACCGTACCTCATGCCCAAGTCCCGCTTCGACCCCACCATGTCCTCCAGGGAGGACTTCGTGGCCGCGTTCAGGTCCTCCGACTCGGACGCCGTCAGGACGCTGGCCACCAGCGTGAACCTGGGAGGGCAGTACGCCGAGGAGATCTGCGACAGGGTGGGGGTTGACAAGTCCACGCCGGTGTCCCAGGTGGACGACGGCACCCTGATGCGCATGTACGACTCCATGAGGGGCATCGTGGACATGGTCCTGACCAGGCCGGAGCCCACGGCGTTCCTGAGGGACGGCGAGATCCAGGACTTCGCCCCGGTGGACATGGTCTCCCACTCCGACCTCCAGAGGAAGGGGTACGCCACCATGTCGGAGGCCGTGGACGACTTCCTGAGACAGATCGGCGAGGCCGAGGCCGAGGCGTTCGTGGACCCCAGGGTGGAGAAGCTCCAGAAGAGGATCGCCAAGCAGGAGGAGACCCTGGAGGAGTACAGGGACCAGTGCGAGGTCTGCCGCAGGAGGGCGGAGTCGCTGTACACCGACTACGCCAAGGCGGACGAGCTCCTCAGGGTGCTGCTGGAGCAGTCCCAGAGGCTCACGTGGGAGAAGCTCTCCGAGGGCGCCTCGAGGATCCCCTTCGTGAAGTCCATCGACCCTTCGAAGAACATGGTCACCGCCACCCTCGCCGGGGAGACCGTCACCCTGGACTACACCAAGGGCCTGGACGCCAACGCCTCCGACCTCTACCAGAGGGGCAAGGAGGTGGGGGAGAAGGCCAAGCGCGCGGAGGAGGCGCTGGAGGAGAGCCGCGCGGAGCTGGCCAAGGTCCAGAAGGGCATAGACAGGGCCAGGATGGAGGCCGCCGGCAAGGCCCAGCCCACCAAGCAGTTCTGGTTCGAGAGGTACAAGTGGTTCATCACCTCTGGCAACAGGCTGGTCATCGCCGGCAGGGACGCCCACACCAACGACAACGTGGTGAAGAAGCACCTGAAGGACGGGGACCTGTACGCCCATGCCGACGTCCACGGCGCCCCGTCGGTGATCCTCAAGGAGGGGGCGAAGGCGTCGGAGCAGGAGCTCAGGGAGGCCTGCCTGTTCGCGCTGGCACAGTCCAAGTCATGGATCGCTGCGCTGGCGGAGGGCTCGGCCTTCTGGGTCTATCCGGACCAGGTCAGCAAGACCCCCAACCCCGGGGAGTTCGTGCCCAGAGGGGCGTTCATCATCCGCGGGAAGAGGAACTACGAGCACCACCTGCCCCTGGAACTGGCCATCGGCGAGATCCGCTACCAGAACGCCAGGAAGGTCATGTGCGGCCCGGTGGAGTGCTTCGCCGGCTCGGACAGGTACGTGGTGGTCCGCCCGGGGAAGAGGACCGGGCGCATGTCCAACGAGCTCGCCAAGCGCTTCGACGTCCCCGAGGAGGAGATCTCCAGGATCCTGCCCCCCGGGGACATCGACATCGTCAGGGAGGTCTGGCCCGCCGAGGAGCCCTCGGAGGACTGAGCGGGTCCGAGATGTCGCCGATGCCTCGAATGATGGGGGCGCCTCTGCCGGATGCCCGATATTAACAGATACTAATTAAATACGGAACGCGTGACATGATCCGCAGCTTGCTGCACGTGATAGTATGACTGAGATGAAGAATTTCAACATACTGGGCATCATCGGGATCATCGGAGCCCTTCTGATGATCATCGGCGTGTTCCTGAGCTGGGTCGACTTCGACTTATACATCGTATCGGAGAGCGCCTCAGGGTGGGAACTCTTCACCGATGACGACTTTGACTTTGTGGATTACAGCTACGCTCCCCTCGTGGCACTGGTCTGCGGCATCCTGTCCCTCGTCGTGACCCTCGTCCCCACGATCCTCGGGAATCTCGGCAGGATACTCGGCCTGGTGGCGTTCATCCTGGCGATCGTCTCCGTGGCGGTATCCCTCCTGTTCTACACCGACTTCGATGCGGTCCTTGGATTCTCCGTCGGGATCGGGATGTGGGTCTGCATCGCCGGAGGCATAATAACGATCATCGGCGGCATACTGGACATGGTGTCCGGGAAGCCGGCCTGATGTCTGAAACGGCCCCCTCCTCGGGGCCACCTTCCCTTTCCCGCATCCCTTCCGCATACCCCTCCCATCCGACGATGCTGTTATCAACCACCATTGACTGCCGAGCCTGCGGAGACTCCGCTGGTGATGCACATAAGGGACAACATCAACATAATCGGTCTGGTCGCCGTGGCCGGCGCCTTCATGATGATACTGTCGGTGTTCCTGGAATGGGGGACGATGTCGGTGTCAACGTTCTGGAATTCGGGATCGATCACCGGATGGGAGCTCTTCCAGGGGATAAGGGTGATGGGGCCGACCGGCATGTCCGAGACCGTGGACCTCACCGACTACGACTACTCCGCCGCGGTGATGCTGGCGGCGGGGGTCGTCGGGTTCCTGGCGGCCGCGTTCAGCCTGAGCCCCCTCAGCAGGACCGTGAGATCGGCCGCCTACGCGGTATCGATGGTCGTGTCCCTGGTATCCGTGGTCGTCGCCGTGCTGCTCTACCAGAGCCTCATCGGATCCAGCTACGGGTGGATCGAGCCCTCCTACGGACTGTGGGTCGGCGTGGCCGGCGGGATCCTGAGCATCATCGGGTTCATCGCCCTGACCGCCAGGAAGGATCCGGACCCGAATGCCGGCATCGACCAGGGAATGGTCCCCTGAGCAGGGTCCTGGACGCGGCGGGAGAATATGGTGCCCGCGCCGGGATTCGAACCCGGGTCAAAAGATCCGCAATCTCACAGGATATCCAAGCTACCCCACGCGGGCGATTGTGCGGAAATGGAGGATTAAGGCGTTTTCATGCCTCAGGGTGGGACAGGTAGCGGGTGATGTAACCGGCGATCCTGTTCCTCATCTTCACCGATGAGACATCCGTGAGCGTGCTGACCATCTCCTTGTTCGCCTCGAAGTCCTTGCTGAAGGCCTGAGGGTACTTGTTCAGGAGCTCGATAGACACTCTCTTGATGTAGGTGGGTCTTATTCTTCCCATATCATTCACCGAGTGAAGCCGATTATGGGGATGTCCTATTTAAAGCTTGGTTATCCAGAAGATCCCTGAGCATCCCCATCTTCCAGACTGGTATGTGGCAGTATCCGCCCGGGTTCCTGTCGAGATAGTGCTGATGGTGCCCCTCCGCGGGGGACCAGAACGTCAGCGGGCCGCGCTCGGTGTGGAACTCCGGATACCTGGGGATCTCGGCCTCCATGAAGGCCTCCACCCTCCGGCCGTCGTCCGGGTCCGTCCAGTACACCCCGGTCTGGTACTGTGCGCCCACATCGTTGCCCTGCCGGCGCTCCTGGGTGGGGTCGATCAGGAACATGAAGGCCGCCAGGAGGGTGTCCAGCGGCATGACCTCCGGGTCGTACTCGACCCTTACCGTCTCCCTGTACCCGAACCTGCCGGAGCAGACCATCATGTAATCGGGCACGAAGTGGGGGTCGCCGTTGGCGTACCCGCACTCCGTGGAGACCACGCCGGGGAGATCCTGCAGCGCCTTCTCCAGACCCCAGAAGCATCCCCCGGCGAGGTAGATCTCGGAGGTCATTCGATCAGCTTCTGGATCCACTTCCTCTCCTTCCTGGAGATCTTGCCGTCCACGGAGCAGACCATCATGCATACCAGGATTATATCGTCCTTGAGCTCCGGCGAGATCGTCCCCAGAAGGTCCACGACCCTGTCCATGGTCTCCTTGTACTCCTTGGGCTTGTCCAGCCCGGCCTCCTTGAAGACCTCCAGGCCCTGCTCGTAGGTGAGGTCGGCGTCATTGATCAGATCCAGGATGGGCTTCACCAGGTAGAACTCCTCCTCGGTGAGCTTGCCGTCGGCGGACACCGCGCAGAGCAGGAAATCCATGTAGATCGCGACGGCACCCATGCCGTCCTCGGTGATCATCGACAGGTCCGCGAGGATCTGGGCGGACTTCTCGTTGATGATCTGGCTGAAGGTGTCCGGGTCCATGTTCTCCAGGACCTCGCATAGGGCATCGAAGTGGCTCATGACCATTCCACGGGACTATGCTATAAAACCTGCGTCCCGGAAGCCTCGGCGGCGGTGAAGCATCTCGCGCCTGGGCTTCCCGCAGGACAGCTTGCCCTCGGGGCACGGGCCCCTCACGCAGGGCGGACCGGCGTCCCTGAATATGACCGGGGACACCTCGATGCAGAGCTCCAGCATCCTGTCGGCCAGCTCCCTGATCTCCCACTGGGCCCTGTTGCAGCACCTGAGGGAGAAGAAGTGCAGCAGCTCCCGGGCGTTCATGGTGATGGTGATGTTGGTGGTGCAGCCGTTGGGCAGGAGGTATCTGGCGTCCTCCGCCGGTATCCCCATGGACTCCAGCCGGCGGTAGGCGTCCCAGATGGCGTCCATGGTCTCCCTGAAGACCCTCCCGGCCTCCTCATCCTCCTCCACGGTGTGAGGGGTGACATAGGTCGGCTCCTCCAGGGACACGTACCTCTGGCTCTGCTGGGAGAACGACGCCACCCTGTGCCTCACCAGCTGATGCGTCAGCGCCCTGGACACCCCCTGCACGGAGAACGTGAACACCGCATGCTCGATGACCGAGTGGTGGCCCATCCCCACGATGCGGGACAGGACCCTCTCGGCGTCGATGTCCTCGGCGATCTCGTACGACGGCCTGGGCGAGTAGCACGAGTTCCCGGCCGCGGCGCATATGGAATCGGCGTCGCGGGTGTAGGCCAGCAGCCTGACGATCATTCTGAGCCCTCCCCCTTCCATACCATCTCTCTCACCCTGTCCATGCGCTCCCGGTCCATCAGGTCCGCCAGGCGTATCTTCCTGACGTCCGTGTCCCGCAGCAGCCTGCAGATGCCCTCCACATGGGCGTCCCCCACCACCACTACCATGTTGGAATACTTTTCCGAGGCGGCGTTGATCTGCTCCGCCATGTGAGCGTTGCGCTCGTCGATCAGCTTCCTCACCAGCGTGGGGTACCTCCTGCGCATGCCCTCGATGTAGCGCTCCTCGTCGTCGGCGAAGCTGGCCTGGACCCTCTCCACCTTCCTCTTCCCGCCGATGGAGTCGGACACGCCCGAGAGTCTGTAGCGCAGCCTCTCCCCGACGGACATCTCGCTCCACATGTCGTTGAGGGTCTGCATGGCGTTGGTGTCTATGGGCAGGATGTCCGCACCGGCCAGCCTGCCGGTGTTCATCGCCGCCAGGAACTCGCCCCCGACCTGCGTGTGGTACTCCTCGGACATCCTCTGCTGGTACCTGGCGGTCTGGCGGTAGATCGCGGACATCTCCCCGGGATCCGCCCGGACGCCCTCTTCCTGCATCCTCATGAGGGTATTGCAGCGGGACACGTCCAACTCTATCAGCACGGCGTCCGGCCAGGTGTTCTTCACGATGAAGGACACGGGCTCCGCCAGGTTGAATACGTGCCCGGTGCCGATTATCGTGATCATACCCGGGGGAACGCCGTCCGACGTATAATGGCTTGTCCCGTGACAGGGTAATCGGGTTTTCTGCATTATTCTACAATTTACCCGCAGGTTTTCTGTATATTGATACAATTTACATCAGGGTTTTATGTATTATATACAGAAAAACCCGATGACCATGACGTGCTCAGAAGGAAAGTCTACGACGAACTGGTCAAATGGAAGGCGAGACCCGGCCACAGCTCCCTCCTGGTGACCGGCCAGAGGCAGGTCGGCAAGACGTTCATAGTGGACAGGTTCGCGAAGGACCACTACGAGCACTACGTGTACCTGAAGCTGGACGACCACCCCGAGCAGAGACGGGCCTTCGACGGGGACCTGGACGTGGACACCGTCGTCGAGGCCCTGAAGATGTACATTGATCCAGACCGGTTCGTCCCCGGTTCGACACTGATCTTCATCGATGAGATCCAGGAATGCCCGCGCGCCAGGACGGCCCTGAAGCAGTTCACGATCGACGGCAGATACGACGTCATAGCATCAGGTTCGCTGGTCGGGGTCGCGAGCCCCGCCGTCAGGGGTGCGACCGGGGACGGGCCCCCTCCCCTCCTCCCGGTCGGATACGAGGAGCACATCGAGATGCGGGGCATGGACTTCGAAGAGTTCCTCTGGGCGGTGAAGTTCCCGCAGGAGACCGTGGACAGGGTCAAGGAGTGCATACGCCGGTGCGAGCCGATAGGCGAGCCGGCCCTGTCCGCACTGTCCGCCCGCTTCCGCGACTTCCAGCTCGTCGGCGGCATGCCCGAGTCCGTGGCGAGGTTCGCCGAGGGCGGCGGGTACTCCGAGTCCGGACGGGTCCTGGAGAAGATCCTGTTCACATGCAGGGGGGACATGATCGGGTACAACGACCCACGGGTGTCGGTGAAGGTCCTGGAATGCTTCGACTCCATCCCGGGCCAGCTCTCGGAGGGGAACAAGAAGTTCACCTACTCCAGGGTGGGCAGGGAGGGGAAGGGGCGCAAATCCGCGGACATCTACATGGAGAGCCTCCTGTGGATCAAGGCCGCAGGGTACGGCAACTTCTGCTACGCCGTCCGCTCCCCCGAGAGCCCCCTGTCCGGGCGCACGGTCAGGGATTCGTTCAAGGTGTACCTGTCGGACACCGGCATGCTGTCCGTGATGATGGGGGACAATGCCCGCAGGGCGATATACGAGTGCAGGACGGACTACAACCTGGGGGCGCTGACCGAGAACGTGGTGGCCGAGTGCCTGGTGAAGGGTGGCCATCCGCCCAGGTACTACAGGAAGACCAACGGGCAGAACAAGATGGAGCTGGACTTCGTGCTCGAGAACGGCGACGGGATCGTGGCCGTGGAGGTGAAGTCGGGCAAGAGCCGCGACGCCCCGTCCCTGCGCAAGGCCGCGGAGGTCTTCGACCTGGCCCGCAGGATCGTCCTGGAGGACGGCGACATCCGCAG
>CAYZSQ010000029.1:0-12219 GCA_964479785.1 uncultured Methanomassiliicoccales archaeon | reverse complement strand
GTGAGAGAACGAAGATAGCCGAGGTCAGCGAGAAGTACGGGATCCCCCAGGACACGCTCCGCTACTACGAACGCGAAGGCGTCATACCCCCCATCAGGAGAGGCAACGGCCACATCCGCGACTACACCGAGGAGGACTGCAAGGCGATCGAGTTCGCCCAGTGCCTCAAGGCCGCGGGATTCACCGTGGAGGAGATCGTGGAGTACCGCAGGCTCAGCGCCATAGGCGACGACACCATCCGGGACAGGCTCGCCCTCATGCAGAGGAAGATGGAGGAGCTGCTGGACCAGAAAGTCGCCCTGGAGAAGGCCCTGGCCCTGCTGGAGCACAAGATATTCTGCTACGAGAGGGCCGTGGAGACCGGGGTCCTCAGCTGGGACGACCCGAACTATCCCCTCCGAGGCCCGTCATGATGCCCGCCCTCGTCTGGACCTCTTCCTTCCGAACACCAGGTACCCGGTGTGGCCCAGGGTGTCGAAGGAGGGGCGGACCCTGCCGGGCTGGACCTCCATGTACCTCTGGATGTTCTCCAGGGCGTGGACGCCTACGTAGCCCAGGTCCCTCATCGCCGCCGCGGCGCCCTCCATCTGGTTCATGTTGGGGATGTATGCGCAGACCCTGCCACCGTCCCTGACGTGCCTGTCCAGGTTCGGGAGGGCCAGCCAGGGGTCGGGCATGTCCATGGTCAGGACGTCCGCCTTCCAGCCCACCCCGGCGTCCATCTCCCTGGCGTCGCCTATCGAGTAGGACCAGTGGGCGTCCAGGCCTGTGCGGGAGACGTTCCTGCCGACCCTCTCGGCGTACTCCTCCCTCAGCTCCAGGGTGTGGACGTGCCCGGTGGGCGCCACGGCGTGCAGCAGGGCGGTGGTCAGACCCCCCGATCCGGCGCCGACCTCGATGACCCTGTCCCCGGACTTCACGTCGCAGTGCATCAGTATCGTGGCGGCATCCTTGGGGGTGATGATCTGGGCCCCTCTGTCCAGGGACTCCATGAGCTCCATGACCCCGGGGCGGAACACCGTGTACTGCCTGCCGACGATCTCCAGCCTGCCGCCGTCGTCCAGGTCCGCGAACCTGGACCCGTCTATCGCACCCAGCGATTTGACCTTGATCATGCCGGATGAGACCTTCAGGAAGGTCCTCCTGCCCTCGGAGTCCTCCAGGTACACCGTCTCGCCCTCTTGGAATGCCATGGACGTCCATCACGGACCCATCTTAAATCATGTCGGACGGTACCAGCGGTGTAACTGACCCGGTTAAGAACCTCCCGCGCGTTCCGTCATGCATGACCAGGGGAGTTCTGGGCGTCATCGCGTGCCCCATGCTGGAGGACGAGCTCATATACAGCCTGTCCAGGGACCCGGAGGACAAGGTCGTCACCGTCCTCGACACACCGCACAACGGCAGCCTGAGGCGCAAGCTGGAGGCCAACGGCGTCGGGTTCGCGGAGATGGACGAGTGGGACTTCATGCACGCCGACGGCCTGTTCGACAGGGACAGGTTCAACGTGGTGATCAGGATGAAGGACCTGGCCCTCCACGCCGAGCCGAAGGTGCTGATGGCGGACCTCCTGGACGACCTGACCATGATCCAGGGCAGGGTGGACGCCGTGGCGATGTACTTCGGCATGTGCGGGAACTACGGCATGGACCTCACCGAATGGGCCCGGGAGAACCTGTCCCTTCCGGTGACCACCTTCAGGGACCGGGACGGCCGGGTCTGCGACGACTGCGTGGGGGTGGCCGTGGGCGGCCTGGAGGGATATCAGAGGCTGATCAGGGACTACACCGGGGTGCTGCTCCTGACGCCGGCGATAGCCACCAACTGGGAGGACTTCCTGGGGGCCTCGGACATGGCCAAGGGCCTGGATGTCCTGGGTCCCGGCGACAAAGGCGAGCAGATGAGGCAGCTGCTGGAGATGTGCGGGTACACCTCGGAGGTCATGATCGACACCGGGCTGGGCATCGTCACCGAGCGGGAGTTCGAGGACGCCGCCAGGGACATGTCGGAGTCCCTCGGGCTGAGGATCCTCAGGGCCGACGGGAGCTACGTGGACCACGGCCCCATGGAGAGGATATACTCCGAGTCCAAGGCCAACCTCCACAGGGTCCGCGGCTGAGAGTCCGGTCCCCTCCCCGGAGAACACGCCCGGGGAGGGGCATGGGTTTTCCCGCTCACATGGTGTGGGCGGCGTAGGCCGGCTGGTCCGCGGGCTCGCCGCAGACGATGCACCTGCCGGAGTACTCCTCGGGGTGGTAGGGCCTCCCGAGCATCTTGAACTCGGTGGCGTCCTCGAACCTGTGGCCGCACTCCTCGCATCCGCACCAGCCGAACCTGAGGATCTTGTCCTGGGGGATGCCCTCCATGGAGTCGATGTCCTGGACCCTGGACCTCTGGACCTCCATCGCCCTGGCCATCATGTCCTCCTGGATCGCGTCCAGGAGCATCCTGACGCCGGGCACCACGTCGGGGAGCGAGATGGCCCCCTTCTCCCCGTTGTCCCTCCTGGCGAAGGAGACCACGCCGTTCTCGATGTCCCTCCCGCCGATCTCCAGGCGCAGGGGCACGCCCTTCATCTCCCACTCGTAGTACTTGTTGCCGGGGCGGGCGTCGCTGTCGTCCAGCCTGACCCTGATGCCGGCGTCGGCCAGGATCCCGGCCAGCTCCCTTGCGGCGCCCATGACGTCGGCGGTGCTCTTCTTGGATATGATGGGGATGATCACGCACTGGTAGGGGGCGATCCCGGGCGGGAGCAACAGGCCGCTGTCGTCCCCGTGCACCCCGATCAGGGCGCCCACCAGACGCTCGCTCATGCCGAAGGTGGTCTGGTGCACGTGCCTGTGCTCCCCGTTCCCGTCCTCGTAGGTGATCTCGTAGGGGACGGAGAAGTTGGTGCGGTAATGGTGTATGGACCCCATCTGGAGGGTCCTGCCGTTGGGCATGGACGTGTCGATGCCCACGGTGTAGTGGGCCCCGGGGAACTTGTCCCAGTCGGTGCGGGTGCAGAGCATGTAGGGGAGGCAGATCCTCTTGGCCAGCCTCTCCAGGATCTCGATGTCCTCCTCTATCTGGCACTGGGCGTCCTCCTCGGACACGTGGCAGGTGTGGGACTCGAAGAAGTGGATCTCCCTGACCCTGATGAACGGGCGGGTCTGCTTGGTCTCGTACCTGAAGGTGTTGACGATCTGGTACGTCTTCAGGGGGAGGTCCTGGTGGGACCTGATCCACAGCGCGAACATGGGGTACATGGCGGTCTCGGAGGTGGGCCTCACCACCAGCCTGACGTCCAGCTCGTTGAGCCCCGCGTGGGTGACCCAGTAGACCTCCTCGTCGAAGCCCTTGATGTGGTCCTTCTCCTTGGCGAACTGGTCCTCCGGGATCATCAGCGGGAAGCAGACCTCGTCGTGGCCGGTGGCGTCGAACTCCTGGCGGATGTAGGTGTCGATTTGCCTCATGATCTTCCAGCCGTAGGGGGTCCAGACGTTCATCCCCTTGATCGGGTACCTCTTGTCGGAGAGGTTCGCCTTGTCGACGATGTCCAGGTACCAGTCCGCGAAGTTGTCCTCCTTCTGAGACATGCCTCATCCCTTCCTGACGGCCTCGGCGATGATGCGGGCCACGGAGATGTGGGACACCTGGTTCTCCAGGGTGTTGCAGCACATGACGGCGTCGAGGAACGACCCGGTGAGCCTCTCGATGGCGTTGTTCACGAATACCCCGTGGGTGCAGGCCACGGACACGCTGACCGCCCCGGCGTCCTTGAGGGCCTGGGCGGCGGCGATGATGGTCCCGCCGGTGGAGATCATGTCGTCCACGATGAGCACCTTCTTGCCGGTGCAGTCCATCTCGGCGGGGGCGATGCGCACGTCCACGCCGGAGAGGCGGGTCTTCTCCAGGTGGTCGTAGGGGACGCCGAGCCTCTCGCCCACGTCCCTGGCCCTTCCGGCGGCGCCGATGTCCGGGGAGAGGACCAGGTCGATCCCGCTGCCCCTGAAGTGGTCGGCGATGACGGCGGCGGCCTTCAGGTCCACGTGGGGACAGGTGAAGTGCTCCAGCACGGCCTCCTTGTGGATGTCGATGGTGATCACCCTGTCGCAGCCCATGTCCAGGTGGTTGCACATGACCTTGGCGGACTCGGGCTCGCCGGGCTTGAACACCCTGTCCTGCCTGGCGTACCCGAAGTAGGGGATGACCAGGGTCACGGACCTGGCGCCCATCCTGCGGACCGCGTCCTGCAGGAGGAACATCTCGATGAGGTTGTCGTTGGGATAGGTGTTCTGGACGATCACCACGTCGTCGTCCAGGGACTCCTCGTCTATCCTGGTGTAGCACTCCCCGTCGGGGAACCGGGTGGAAGCTGCCTGAACGTACTTGCATTCCAGGATCGAGGCCATCTCCTTGGCCAGGTCCCTGGAGGAAGACCCGCCTACGATTATCATGCCCATCGGTAACGTGTGTCGCTTATTAGGTTATGCGTGGGCCCGCGCACTCCCAAATGATTTAAGGCCGGGAGGCCTGAGTCACCGCATGGCAGAGAGACAGGACGTGGTCACCGAGGAGCGCATGGAGAGGTACCTGGACATCACCGCCAGGGCGCTCGCCAAGATCAGGGTCGCCGCTCCGGAGAAGTCCTACAACCGCAGGCTGGCGGACAGCTTCCTGGAGATGGCGAACTGCTACTACGCCGACGCCAGGCACTTCAAGGAGTGCGGGGACTACGTGACGGCCTTCGCGGCGGTGAACTACGCCCACGCGTGGCTGGACTGCGGCGCCCGGATCGGGCTCTTCGACGTGGACGGCGACGACGTGCTCTTCACGCTCTACGAGCGATGACCTCCCTTCTGCTGGACGCGCAGCGGTACGTCCTGACGTGACCCCTGCCGAACAGCGACCGGACCACGTCCTCCGGGGCGTCGGTGAACAGGCTGTTCCCCAGCATGCACATGCCGGCGTTGAACCCCCTGTCCCTCAGGCGCTCGATCCCGCGCCTTATGGCGGGGCTCTCCAGGTCCGAGTCCCTGGAGAAGTCGTTGGACGCCCTGTAGAGCCCCTCGTAGGTGGGGTCCGCGAAGAACGCGTCCATGGCCGATATGGCGGCGTCCCTGATCCTCCTGAGCACCGCCGGGTCCCAGATGACCCCGTCGGTCCTCATCTCCCCGCCGATCACCGCCAGGGTCAGGCGGTCGATCCTGAAGTCGGCGTTCTCCACCCTGCCGAAGGGCGGTATGCCCGGGACGGTCCTGACGGGCACGTCGTTGCCCGCCACTATGGCGGCGACGTCCCCCAGGCCCCCTCCGCCGTTGACCTCCGCCACGTGGGCGGCCTTGAAGGCCTCGGTGCGGGGAACCCCCGCGATCTCCGCCACGCAGACCCCTGTGGCTATTGCCCCGGCGGCGCTCATGCCGAACCCCTGGCTCACCGGCAGGTCGTTGACGATGCGGATGTCGAACCCCGTGTCGGGGGCCAGGATCTGGGCCACCATCCTGGAGATGTGGGCCACGGACTTGACCCCGTCGATGTAGATGTTCACCACCCCGTCGTCCCTGGGCTCAACCGTGGCCGTGGACCCCTTGTTCAGACGTATCCCTATGCCGCGGGAGCCGGCGCTCATGGCGTCGAAGGAGGTCATGGGCTGGAACACGCAGGACACGTGGCCGGGACAGAAGGCGGTGATCATAGGAGCTTCACGCAGTAGTCGAGGATGGCGTCGGACACCTCGGCCTTGGAGCCGGTGATGTCCTTGGCGTCGTTGGCGGTGACCAGCGTGGCGGAGGAGGACTTCTTCCCGACCACGTCGATGTCGTTGGCCACGACCGCGGACAGGTTGTACATCTCCAGCCTGGACCTGGCCCTCTCCGCCAGCTCCTGCCTGGAGAGGCCGGACTCGGCCTTGAACCCGATGACCACTCCGCATCTGGTGCGGATCAGGGGCAGGACCTTGGGGACCGGCGTCAATTCAAGGCTGCACCCCTGGTCGCTGGGGATCTTCCCGGGGGCCACGTCGTGGGGCGCGAAGTCCGCCAGGGCGGCCGGCACCATGACCGCGTCGTGGTCTATGCCGCGGACCATCTCCACCAGGTCCGCCACGGTGGCGTACCTGCGGACGGGGATGTAGTCGGGGAGCTCCACGCCGCATCCCCCCATCCACAGCTCCACCTCCGCGCCCCTCTCGAAGGCCCGCTTGGCCAGCTCCACGGCCATCATCCCGGTGGAGCGGTTGGTGATGATCCTCATTGAGTCTATGGGCTCCTCGCTGCGGCCGCCGATGACCAGCAGGCGCTTGCCGTGGAAGAAGTTCCTGGACAGGATCTTGAACGTCCAGGCCACCACCTCCTCCTTGGAGGCCACCTTGGCCCTGACGCCGTCGCTGCGGGGCCCGATGAAGCTTATCCCCCATTTGCGGAGACGCTCCATGTTGTCCTCCACCGCCGGGTTCCTGTACATGGAATCGTGCATGGCCGGCGCGATGGCGATGGGTATGCCGGAGCCTATGGCGACCGTGGCCATGGAGGTCACCGGGGTGTCGTCGATGCCGTTGGCTATCTTGGATATGGTGTTGGCCGTGGCCGGATAGATCAGGAACAGGTCGGCGGAGCGGGAGCCCATCATGGTTATGTGCTCCGTGCCGCCGGTGAGGTCGGTGACCGGCCTGTGCCCGCTGGCGAACTCCAGCGCGTCGGGGGTCACCAGCTTCTGGGCCTCCCTCGTCATCACCGTGTGCACCTCGGCGCCGTGCCTGATCAGCTCCCTGATGGTGGAGAAGCATTCCACGGCGGCGATGCTGCCGGTGATGCCCATGACGATCGTCTTACCCCTGAGCTTGGTGCTCTTCTCGCAGTATATCTCCTCGGAAGGATGCATTTCCAACGACCTCGTCGATTATTGCCATGACGTCCGACAGGACCTGGTCGGGGGGACGGGAGGCGTCCACGACCCGGAACCCGTACTCCTCCGCCAGGCGCAGGTAGTTCCCCCTGACCTGCCTCAGGAAGGCCAGCTCCTCGAACTTGCTGGGCGCCTCCCCCCTGCGGTCCACCCTCCCCAGGCCCGCCTCCGGGTCTATGTCCAGGAGGATGGTCACGTCCGGCCTGTCTATGAAATCCGAATTGATCTGGATGAGCCAGTCCCTGTCGGTGCTGTCGCCGTCGAGACCGGCGGACTGGTACGCCACGGTGGACGCGAAGTACCTGTCGCATATGACCGCAGAGCCCGATCCGACCTTACGGAGTATCCGCTCGGTGTGGTCGTTCCTGTCCGCGACGAAGAGCAGCGACTCGGTGCGCTGGGATATCCTCCCCGCATCGCCGGAGCGGATGAACGCCCCTATGCCCTCCCGGGTGGGCTCCGCGGTGACGACGACGTCCAGCCCCCTGGCCCCCAGGGCCTCGGCCGCCCCGCGGCAGACCGTGGACTTGCCGGCGCCGTCGATGCCCTCCAGAACGATGAAGACTCCGCTCATCCCTGAGGGCATGCCTGCCGCTCGCGTTAACGTTTGCGGTCACGGGCGCGCGGGCGAGGTGCGCTCGGTGAGCAGGCGCACGACGGCGTGCACCGACTCCACGTCCTTGGCGAAGGGCCTGCACAGCACGGCCAGCTCCCTGCGGATCCCGTCGTCGTACCTGACGTCCAGGGCGGACAGGTTCTCCCTCAGGGACCTCGCCAGGGTGCCTCCCCTCCTGTCCCAGTCGGTCATTATCACGGCCTGGAGGCCGGAGTGCCAGACATGCTCAGCGGCCTTCACCGGACCGCCCCCGGACTGCACGCAGAAGAACCGGCCCTCCACCCCCACGGCGGTGAGGGAGTCCACGTCCTTCAGTCCCTCGACGAGGATGATGTGTGTCCCCGACATGGAGGACAGCCTGTCGAGGAGGTCCAGTATGGCCTCGAGCCTCTCGGTATCGTCCGTCCACGGCACCCCCCAGGCTCCCGAGTATCCCCTCCGGGTCGCCCCGGATGGTGACGGTCTTCTGCCTGGACGTCTGTCCGGAGGTGACCTGGCAGCTGCATCCCGTGATCCCGGAGAACAGGTCCTCCACCTCCCTGTTGGCCCTGCCGTCCAGTGGCGGGGCCCTGACGCGGACGACCAGCCTGCGCCTCCACTCGTCGTACCCGTCCGGGCCGGAGCGGTTGGACCTGGGCGAGACCGACAGGTCCAGCTCCACCGCGCCCTCCCTGACCCTGCAGACGTCCGACACCCTCATGCCCCCTGCATCCCCCCGGCCCGATAATACGGTGTCGCAGGGATTATCTATGGTACAGATGATGGCCTTCCGATGAGTCCGGCGCTGGACCCTATGACGTTCGACGAGCTGTCGGAGCTGTACAGGGTGGAGATGAGGAGCAATGCCGTCACCCAGGCCCGCAAGGACCTGTTCAGGGCGATGGCCAACCTCCTGACCAGCCTGCGCCAGGACTACGACCGCCAGATGGCGCTGGACCCGGAGTCCATCATGTGCGAGGGGGCGGAGCAGCGCCGGAAGAGCGCCGAGCGGCTGGTCAAGGACGTCACCCGCCTCAGGACCCAGAAGATCTGCGGCATGGCGCTGCACAACGCCACCGGCGGCAAACAGGTCCTGGACAACCTCACAGAGGAGGAGCGGGCGTTGTACTCCCAGGTGCTGGAGGCCACGAAGCGCCACATGTCCGAGGTGGACAGGCTCAGGGGCCGGACGAGGACCGTGGACACCCGCATCGACGAGGTGCCGGCCCAGAAGGCCGTGGACCCGGCGGAGGAGCCGGAACGGGAGGAGCCGCCGACGATGGACGCGTTCGAGGACGACGTGCCGGAGATGTTCGACGACGAGCCGTTCCCGGAGGACCCCATGGACCTCCCTATGGACGAGCCGGAACCCCCCGCCCCGCTGGAGGCCCCCGTTGCTGAGGCCAATCCGGAGCCCTCCCCGGAGGAGGTCCCGTCGGACCTGGCGCCCGTCCTCATACGCATAAAGGAGGACCTGCCGGAGTTCGCCGGCCCTCAGCGCGACTACAGGCTGTGCAAGGAGGACCTGGTCACCCTCCCGAAGGTCCTGGCGGACGTCCTGATAAACACGGACAAGGCCGTCGCCGTCAGGCCTACGCCCTGAGGGTCCTGGTGTCGCCCTGGAACTCCAGGCAGTCGATGTTCAGCCTCCTTATCCCGGTTATCTCGGAGCAGGTCTCCCTGGCTATGTCGGGCATGTTGTTGGTCCTGCTGAGATGTGCCAGGAAGATCTGCCTGTTGGATTCGGTCATCGTCCTGCGGATGGCGTTGGCGCAGTCCACGTTGGACAGGTGCCCCTGGTCGCTGCCGATCAGCCTCTTGAGACTGGGCGGATAAGGACCGTCGGCCAGCATCTGCATGTCATAGTTGGATTCGATCACCGCGATGTCGGCCATCCTCAGCGCGGCCTCGACCTGGAACGTCAGCTTCCCCGTGTCCGTGGCCAGCAGGGCGCTCCTGCCGTCCACCTGGGTCAGGAAGGCGTTGGGCTCGACGGCGTTGTGTGACGTGGGCAGCGGCGTTATGTGCAGATGTCCCACATCGAAGCTGCGGGCGGAGTCGAATGGGATGTGGTCCACACTGCCCGGGCTGAACTGGGAGAAGGTGCTGGGGTTGCACATGACCGGGACCCCCAGCTTCCTGGCTGTGGGCCCGACCCCCGAAACGTGGTCGGAGTGCTCATGGGTGACGAGGATGGCCTTCACGACCTCCCTGTCCACGCCCTCCCTGTCCATGAGGGACAGTATCTTCTTGCAGCTCAGGCCAGCGTCGATCATGACGGCCTCGCCGTCGCTCTCTATGACGGTGCAGTTGCCGTCGCTGCCGCTGGCCAGTACGTGTACCTCCAGCATCCGGACGCGCCTCAGCCCTTCTTCTTGTAGAGAGCGAAGATGATGTCCCCTCTGGAGATGATGCCCACCAGCACACCCTTCTCGACCACGGGGAGGCGGTTGACCTTCATCTCGATCATGGCCTTGAGGACCTGCATGATGGTCTCGTCCGGGGAGGTGGAGAGGACGGTGCGGGTCATGATCTCGGAGACCAGCCTGTTGGAGATCTCCTCGGAGATGTCCTTCAGGGCGCTGCTCTCCTCCATCCCGGAATCCATGGGGTAGTTGAGCATGACATCATCGGAATGGGCCCTCTCCAGCTTCTCCTGGTAATCCAGGAGCATGTTCAGAATGTCGTTCTCGCTCAGGATGCCCAGCAGATGGTTCCTGTTGTCCACGACAGGAGCCCCCGATATGTTGTCGAGAGCGAACTTGATCACTGCCCTCTTGACGTTGTCGTCGGGCTTAAGCGTGACCACCTGCGTGGTCATCAGGTCCCTTACCTTCAGCTTAGACATCGGACGGGTATCCTCCTTACGCGCATAAGATAGTTTGGTTACCGTCGCAGCGTCGCCCGATTCCCAGCTGGCCAGTGCCAGCATGTATGCATATCTTTATGTACAAGTATGCATTGAAGGGTTTTTGCAGGGGCCTGTAGCTCAGCTAGGTAGAGCGTTCGACTCTTAATCGAACGGCCAAGGGTTCGAATCCCTTCAGGCCCGCCACCTTTGCATCCAGACACCTCGGAAAAAATTCTATGGATTTCCGTCTGTAGCTCAGGCGTCCTCCATTTGTCTAGTGTTCTCCCAAAATGCTAGCATTTCGTCGGATGCAGAATGACAATCCTTGTCGCAATAGTAACGCTGCGTCGTGGCGATCGAGGAGTGTCCCATGACCAGCGAGACGTTGTGGATGTCGTGGCCCTCGTCGAGTGCGCGCTGTCCGAAGGTGCGTCTGCACTTGCGCAGCTTGAATGAACAGGACCGTTGGATGAACATCCGGATCGAACATCGGAGGATGCATGGTTCATGACAACGAATTACTATTTTCTATAACATTAGTAATTTAATATACATCGACAACGATTTGACATTGTGAAGCCTGTCAAACCGGCACCGGCCTTCGACCCGGATTCGTTCGACCCCTCGATCCTGTCCGATCCTGAACTGAGGGCAAAGGTGGAGGAGTTCAACGAAAGGTACCTGCACTGGTCCGAAGTGATCTACAGGGTCCCGGACGAGGAGGCCGTCGGCATATGGAATGCGATGAAATACGCTCGCGAGATATCGTCCGTGAAGCTGGAGCTCTGCGGCAAGCATTGTTCGTTCTGCATGATACCCATATTCACGGAACTGCTCCACTACATCGACCGTGATGCCGCCGGACGCATAGAGACACGCCTGACAGGGGATGCGGAGACCAAGAGATACCTCGTGAGCTCGCTGATGGAGGAGTCCATAGCGTCCAGCCAGATCGAGGGAGCGGCCACCACAAGGAAAATCGCCAAGCAGATGCTGCTGTCCCGTCGCAAACCGCGTGACATCGGGGAATACATGATTGTCAACAACTACCTCGCCATGCAGGGCATCAAGGAACACCTTGACGAGGAACTGTCCGCGGAGCTCATTCTTGGGATGCACAGGACGATAACGTCGGGAACCCTCAGGGAGGGCCCCGAATGGGAGGGACGCTTCAGAGAATCCGACGATGTGGTCGTCGGCGATCCGGAGATCGAGGAGAGGGTGTACCACCGCCCTCCGAGTCACGAACGGATACCGCAGATGATCCTGGATCTCTGCGAATTCGCAAACAGCGACAGCGGACCCTACCTCCATCCGGTCATCAAGGCGATAATCCTCCACTACATGATCGGATACATCCACCCATTCGTCGATGGGAACGGCAGACTGGCAAGGTCGCTGTTCTACTGGTTCTGCATCAAGAACGGTTACTGGCTGTTCGAGTACGCGTCCATATCGTCGGTGATCAGAAAATCCCAGGTGGGATACGCCCACAGCTACATGTACACGGAATCCGACGGGGACGACCTGACGTATTTCATACGGTTCAACCTCCAATGCATCCGCAGATCGGTGGACGAGCTCACATCCTACATGGACAGGAAGGCGGATGAGCAGAGGAAGGTGTTCGCGATCATCGAGGAGGATCCCGAGCTGAACCTGACCGAGGCGATGATACTGAAGGACATGGTGAAGGATCCCTCCCTGTTCTCGATCTACGAGGTTCAGAACAGGTACGGTGTGGTCTACCAGACCGCCAGGAAATACGTCCAGCACCTGGACGATCTCGGCTACATCACGATGGTCGGGAAGGACGGCAAGAGACAGCTGTACAGGGTGAATCCCCAGCGCATCCCCGAAGCATGGGGACGAAGTGACGAATTACCAA
>CAYZSQ010000028.1:0-12530 GCA_964479785.1 uncultured Methanomassiliicoccales archaeon | reverse complement strand
ATTTAATACTATCCGCTAATTTTTTCCTAAAAAGGATAAATTCATGGGTCAACTGCCATCGGATTCATTCGTCCCCGCCGTTGGACGGGTGGCCCGATCCCCGCGATGGGGTCGGGGAGGGGCCCGGAGGCCCCCTGGCGTTTGAGAATCAACGGGACTCAGACGTCCCTGAACATGGTGGCGTACTCCATCCTCCCGGCGCCGAAGTACTCCTTGCAGTACTGCGCCGTGGCCTCGGGAGGGAACTCCCTGCAGGAGAACACGTCGATGAACGCCCTGTCGGTGTCCTCGGCGAAGTGCCCCGCGATGCAGGAGGTCTCGATGAGCTGTATGAGCGAGTACCCCTCGACCTTGGGCTCCGCCCCGAACCTCACCGCTATGGGCTCCCCGTATCTCTTCATGTGGATGTGGTCCGCCAGGTCGATGGCGAACCGCTTGATGTATTCGCCGTCGGAGATCTTCTGGTGGTCGCACTCTCCCAGGTCGATCGCGATATGCAGTCCCCACTGCTTCTCGTCGTTGTACTTCCTGATCGATTCCTCATCGCTGAGGAGGGGTCCGGAATGGGGGCTCATGCTGTACATCTTATCACCGCGGTCTCCCGCTGACGCGTCCATCCACGTGCCGTATTTCAAACTGACCCCGGCGATGTCCCGTGGGAGATAAACGCGGATTCCATGTGTCTCCCTGGAATCACCGGCGCCCCTCCCGGGATGCCGTGTTACCGCCGGGCGTCCGCCATGTTTACTACCAGGGGCGACATCGAGGTGCCATGGGCTCGAAGGTGTACTTCACGGACATGAGCTGCAGGGTGGGCGACAGCCTGCTCGACAAGCTGGAGAGGGTGGTGCGCGCCGCAGGGATCTGCGACATCGACATGGACAGGAAGTTCGTCGCCATCAAGATGCACTTCGGCGAGCACGGGAACCTGTCGTTCCTCAGGCCGAACTACGCCAAGGTGATCGCGGACATCGTCAGGGGGAACGGGGGCATGCCGTTCCTCACCGACTGCAACACCCTGTACGTGGGCCGGAGGAAGCACGCCCTGGAGCACATGGACACCGCCAACCTCAACGGGTTCGGCCCCATGACCACCGGCTGCCAGATCGTGATCGCCGACGGCCTGAAGGGCACCGACGACGTGGAAGTGCCCATCGACGGCCAATATGTGAGGGCGGCCAAGATCGGCAGGGCGATAGCGGACGCCGACGTGATGATAACCCTGACCCACTTCAAGTGCCACGAGCAGACCGGCTACGGCGGGGCCCTGAAGAACCTGGCCATGGGCTGCGGCTCCCGCAGGGGCAAGCTGGAGATGCACGCCGCCGGGAAGCCCAGCGTGGACCCCGACGCCTGCAGGGGATGCAGGAGGTGCCTGGGGTTCTGCGCCGAGGGCGCCATCTCCGTCGGGGGCGGGAACAGGGCGGTCATCGACGCGGACGCCTGCGCGGGATGCGGCAGATGCATCGCCGTCTGCCCCTTCGACGCCATCGAGCCGGTGTACGACGAGGCCCCGGACGTGCTGAACCGCAAGGTGGTGGAGTACGCCATGGCCGCCGTCAAGGACAAGCCCTGCTTCCACGTCACCGTGATCTGCGACGTGTCCCCCTACTGCGACTGCCACGGGGAGAACGACATGCCGGTGGTCCCCAACGTGGGCATCCTGGCGTCCTTCGACCCGGTGGCCCTGGACAGGGCCTGCATCGACATGGTCCAGAGGCAGCCCGTGATCCCCGGCTCCATGCTGTACAGGAACTGCGGCGGCAGGAAGCCCGCGGACATCTTCGCCTGCGTGCAGCCCTCGACGCACTGGCAGAGCACCTTCGAGCACGCGGAGGCCATGGGCTTCGGCTCCTCGGAGTACGAGATCGTGGAGGTGGAGTGAGTGCTCGACCTCCTCGCCTCGGGGGTCTTCGAGGCCGCCATGCTGGTGTGCTTCGCCGCGGCCTGGCCGGTGAACATCTGGAAGGCCTACAGGTCGGAGACCGCCAGGGGCACCAGCCTGACGTTCATGGCGATCGTCGCTGTCGGGTACCTGTGCGGCATCGGCAACAAGCTGCTGAACCCGGAGAACCTGTACGTGCTGGCATTCTACGTGTTCGACCTCCTGCTGGTGACGGTCGCCATGGTCGTGTACTTCAGGAACCTCCGCCTGGACGCCGAGAGGGGCGCCGGAGCACGATGGGAATAAACGGGGATTCCCATCGGAATAAAAACGTCTCCTGAGCCCGTCCTTCTTTATATATCATGAATAATTGTGACCTGTTCGGGTACCGCGATGGAGTTCGGGGACAGGGATGTGAGAAGGCTGAGGGCGCTGGCCCTGGCCACCTTCGCCATTCTGACGGCCGGCTACTTCTTCGTGTACTTCCAGAGGATGTCCGTCAGCATCGTCGGGGAGGACGTCGTCGCCGAGGTCGGAGGCTCCATCGGGATCCTCAGCTCCGTATACTACTGGACGTACACCGCCATGCAGATCCCCAGCGGCCTGCTGGCGGACAGGATCGGCCCCCGTGCGGCCAGCACCGCGTTCCTGGCCCTTGCCGCGGCCGGGTCGTTCATCACCTTCACCGGAAGCACCTTCGCCACCATGATCGTGGGCAAGGTGATGATAGCCGCCGGGATGGCGGTGGTGTACATCCCGCTGATGAAGCTGATCTCGGTGTGGTTCCCCTCCCGCGACTTCGCCGTGCTCACGGGGATAGTGATAGCCGTGGGGAACGTGGGTGCCGTGGCGGCCGCCGGGCCCCTCCAGATGCTGGCGGACGCCGTCGGGTGGAGGGAGGTGTACATGATACTCGGGCTGGTGACCCTGACCCTGGCCGTCCTCTGCCTGACGGTGGTCAGGGACCACCCCCGGGACAGGTCGCTGCCCTCCGTGGAGGTGGTGGAGAACCGGCTCAGGGGGACCCCCATCACCGAGGACTCCTCCGTGAGGATCCCCGTGCTGAAGGGGCTCCGGATCGTCCTCTCCGGCGGCAGGAGGTTCTGGACCTGCGCCCTGGCCTACTTCCTGGTCTACGGCAGCATCATGACCTTCCAGGGCACCTGGGCGGTCACCTACTTCGACAACGTCTACGACTTCGCCCTGTCCGCGTCATGGATGGTCACCGCCCTGGGGATCGGGAAGATCCTGAGCACCGTGGCCATCGGGGCCATGAGCTCCCGCGGCGTGATCAGGTCCAAGCGCAGGACGATGATCTGCGGGACATCCATGTTCACCGTCATCTGGGCGGTGCTGTTCCTGGGCGCGGGGGAGGTGGACAGCTACTGGTTCTGGTTCGCGGTCAGCTTCCTGTTCGGGTTCTTCGGCGGGTTCATGACCCTGACCTTCACCCAGATCAAGGAGTGGTACCCCATCGCCATCTCCGGGACATCGGTCTCCGGGGCCAACATCTTCCTGTTCCTGGGCGCCAGCGTGTGCACCACCATATCCGGCGCCGTCATCGGTACGTCGTACACCGTGGACAGCTTCTCCCTGCTCTGGGGCCTGATGACGCTGTTCTCCGTGGCGGCGGTGGCGCTCCTGCTGCTATCGGTCGAGAAGCGCCCGGAGGACCCCCCGATAGGCCTCGATGCCGTCGGGGCGGCCTCGGAATGAGGATGTGCCAGACCCTTTATGGGACGCCAGAGGTCCCTTTAAATGTCAGTACCGTCTAACGGGGCGCTGATGGAAACCTTAGAGCAGTTGATTTCCAAGGCCGAGGCAGGGGACGTGCAGTCCTGCTTCGAGCTTGGTCAGAGGTTTGCGATCGGAGAGGACGTCGGGGCCGACGAGTCCAAGGCGATGGAGTGGTACCTCAGGGCCGCCAGGATGGGTCACCCCACGGCGGGCTTCGTGGTCGGGCACTGCTACGCCAACGGCATCGCCGTCCCCGAGGACCCCCTGGAGGCGTCCATGTGGATGTTCCGCTCCGCCCTCAAGGGCGACTTCGACGCATACTGCGCCCTGGCCGACCGTTACGAAGCGCACGACACGCCCGATGACGGTTCAGTGTACGAATACTTCAGGTCCCTGGCCGGCGACGGCGACCCCGACGCGGTGTACGTCCTCGGGAGGCTCACGGAGCTGGCCGTGGGGACGGACTTCGATCCCGCAGGCGCCTACGAGCTGTACAGGAAGGCCGCCGCCGCGGGTCACATGGAGGCCGCCCGCCGCGAGGCCCTCTGCGTCCTCAACGGAACCGGGACCGCCCGCGACCGTCCCAAGGGCGTGGAGATGCTGAAGGCCCTGTCCGACGCGGGGTACTGTCCGGCATCCGTGAGCCTGGGAGACTGCTACGAGTACGGCACCGGGACCCAGAGGGACTACGATGCCGCCTTCGCCCTCTACAGGGACATGGCCGATGGGGGATCGGCCCTCGGCATGTACAACCTGGGGAGGTGCTACATGGACGGGGTCGGGACCCAGAAGGACTCCAACCTCGCCTACGCATGGTACTGCGCCGCCGCCGGCAGGGGCTGCAGGGACGGGATCTACGGCATCGCCAGGTGCTACCTGGGCGGTGTCGGGGTGGACAGGAGCAAGGACAAGGGCCTCGAGATCCTCCACCAGGCCGCCTACATGGGGCAGACCGACGCCATGATCATGCTGGGCCAGCTCTACGCCAAGGGCAGGCAGGTCAAGAAGAACAACCAGACCTCCGCCGAGTGGTTCAAGAGGGCCGCCGACCTGGGTGACGGGTACGCGCAGCTCATGACCGGCGACAACTACACCAAGGGATCCGGCCTCAGGAAGGACGGCAGGATGGGCCTCAGGTACTACCTCATGTCCGCCGCCAACGGGAACTCCATCGCCTGCTTCAACGTGGGCACCGCCTACTCCCTTGGCAGGGGCATCCCCAAGAACGACGCCCAGGCCTTCGTCTGGCTCAGCCGCGCCGCCGAGGACAACTACATGAAGGCCCAGTTCTCCGTCGCCGAGGCCTACGCCAAGGGCAGGGGGGTGAAGAAGGACCCGGTCAAGGCCTTCGAGACCCACCTGGCACTGGCCGAGAACGGCTTCGGGAAGTCCCAGTACCACGTGGCCTACGCGTATCTGGAGGGCGAGGGCGCCGAGAAGGACGAGGCCAAGGCCTACGACTGGTTCATGAAGGGCGCCAAGAACGACAACGCCATCTGCCAGTACTACGTGGGATACTGCCTCTCCAACGGCATCGGGACCGAGAGGAACGAGAAGCAGGCCATGACCTGGTACAGGCGCGCCGCCGAGCTGGGGCACGTGCTCTCCAGGCAGATCGTGGAGAACGCCACCGGCGAGAGGGTGAAGTTCAAGCCCGACGAGTCGCCCTTCGAGAGCTACCTGAGGGCGGCCAACAACGGCGACCACGACGCCATGTTCATCGTCGGCCGCTGCTACCTGGACGGCGTCGGCGTGACCGCGGACGCCGCCGAGGCGGAGATGTGGCTGAACAAGGCCGCTTCCCTGGGGAACGAGGCCGCCAAGAGGCTCCTCAACCAGAGGAGGAGCCAGCAGAGCTCCGAGTGAGCCGAAATGGGGGGAGGGGGACCTCCCCCGTCTTTTTCTTGAGGTTTGAGAAGCGCCTTCAGAGGACGAAGGCGACGATGAGTCCGGCTACGGCCAGGACCAGCAGCGAGATGGCGGGCATCGCGTTGACGATCCTGTTCTGGGTGGAGATCTTCTCCTGCATGCCTGGTCATCTGAATCATCGTATTTAACCGCCGGCGCCGACGCGGAGGGTGTCCGCCCGACAAACGTAGTTATCCGATGAGCCCAATCTTCAGACAGATGAGGATAGGCGTGCTGTTCGTCTGCTACGGCAACATCTGCCGCAGCCCGATGGCGGAGTTCGTGTTCAAGGATATGCTGGACGGGGAGGGGCTGACCGACAGGTTCGTCGTCCAGTCCGCGGCCACCAGCGGTGAGCACATAGGCGACCCTCCCGACCCCAGGACAGTGGAGGAGCTCCGCAGGCACGGGATATCCTGCGAGGGGAAGAGGGGGAGGAGGCTGAAGCGCTCCGACTACGTGGACTTCGACTACATCGTGGGCATGGACTCCAGGAACCTGGAGTACATCAGGTGGACCGCCCCCGCGGACCCGGTCTGCGAGATGTCCCTGCTGTTGGACCACGCCGGAGGCGGGGAGGTGGCCGACCCGTACTACACGGGGGACTTCGGCCGCGCCCACAGGGACATCTCCCGGGGATGCCGCGGGCTCCTGGACCACATCCTCGACGACCATCCGGAGCTGAGGCCGTGAGCGACATCAGGGTGTTCGTGTCCATCCCCATCCCAGACAAGTCCCCGCTCGCGGGGCCCTCCCGGGACCTCCGCGGGATCGGGAACGTCCGCCCGTCGCCGCTGGACCAGACCCACATAACCCTGAGGTTCATCGGGGACGTGGACGAATCCAGGGTGGACGAGATAGCCGGATGCGTATCCAAGGCCGTGGAGGGCGTCGGGCCGTTCCGCGTGACCCTGTCCGGGGTGGGGGCGTTCCCCGACAGGAGGAGGCCCTCCGTGGTGTGGGTGGGTGCGTCGCCCCAGGACGTCATGTCCGGGATCGCCGACCGCCTGGGGGACAACCTGAAGAGGGCGGGCATAGGCTTCGACGGGAAGCCCTTCAGGTCCCACGTCACCATCGGGAGGTGCAGGGGGCCCGTGAACCTGGACGGTTTCTTCAGGAGGTACGAGGGGAGGGAGTTCCTGTCCTTCGACTGCACCCGGGTCCTGGTGATGAGGAGCGTCCTCGGACCGGGGGGTGCGGAGCACACCGTCCTCCGGGGCATCGACCTCCGAGGTTCCAGCGGAAACGCACCTCCGGAGACCGTCCAGCGGTTCGGTCCCGGACCCGCTGCGGCTGCCTGACACGGCCCGATCCCTGCTCCCGGACGGTCCGTCCGCGTAAGGGACGTGCCGGCCCCCGGTAAGCGTGCGGGCACGGTCCCCCGTTTATACCTCCGCTCGTCGAGAGCCCTCCGATGCGATATGAGACTGAGGAGCATCAGCAGTGACAGGCGCGGGGGGATCGAGGGCCTCCCGCTGCAGCTCATGATCATCATCCTCGTGGCCACCATGGGGACGGCGATAATCGTGGGATGGATGGGGAGCATAGAGACCCCGCATTCGATCGGAAATGTGACGGTGGACCCCTTGAACGTGGTCGCCGACGGGAACGAGCTGCCGGACATCACGGTGACCGTCAGGGACCAGGACGGCGAGTACCTGGAGGGGGCCACCGTTCTGCTCCAGGGCATGAACGTCCAGAGCGTGACCGACGAGGGCTCGGGTAGGGCGTACGCCGTCACGGACGAGTACGGGAAGGCGACGTTTACCGGACTGACCATAGACCCGTCCAGCTCGGACTACGGGTACCTGACCGTCACGGTGTCCATGCCGGGGTACGGGGAGGACTCCACCACCAGGATCATGGTGATACTCTGAGGGCGGACCGCAGGGGGATCCTGAGCCTGCCGGTGAGGCTGGCGGTGTGCTTCCTGGTGATCGGCCTCATGGCGCCCATGGTGATCAACGCGGCCGAGGACTCACAGACGGAGATCTCCCATGCGGACCTCTGGCGCGAATCCGGGACCCTGAAGGACGCCATAGGCAGGGTCTACTACGGCGGCACCGGCACATCCGTCTCCGTGGAGATGGACATCCCCGCCGGACAGTCGATCCTGGTCGGCGGGGACGGGGCGGACGCCTTCACCATGAGGCTGCTGGACTCGGAGGAGCAGGTGGGCATGGTGTACCTGGACAGCCCCACGGTCAGGATAACCAACGGGCCGGTGGCCATATCCGGCCCGGGGACCGTCACCGTCAGGGCGGTGAACGACGGCGGCTACGGGGTGGAGGTGGAGTGGCGTGCTTGAGTTCACCCTCTCCAGGGTGGTCCTCTGCGTGTGCGGGGTGGCCCTCCTGGCGGTGGCGGTGGGGGTGACCGGCGCGTCGGAGGACCGTGCGAAGGCCGACCTGGACCGCGACTACGCCGACGGTTTCGCACAGATGCTGGACGCCTTCCAGGGGTCGGTGGCGGAGACCATGACCCTGAACGGATGGGACATCCTGCCCGACACCGAGGACATCGAGGTCAGGGTGGGCGGCAACATCGTGGAGGTCCGCCGCGGCGAGGAGGTCACCATGGCCCACACGGCATACGACGGGGAGTTCACCCTCGACAGGTACTCCAGCGTCACCCTGACGAAGTCAGTCGCCGAAGGTCTCGGCTATGCGTCTGACGGTACCGGTGAAGACGTCGATCTCCTCGGGGGTGTTGTACAGATAGGTCGAGGCCCGGGCGCTGCCGTCGATGCCGCGGGAGACGTAGAACGGATGGGCGCAGTGCATCCCCGAGCGGATCATCACGCCCGACATGCTGTCCAGCATCATGGCGATGTCGTGGGCCCCCAGGCCGTCGATGTTGAAGGAGAACACGCTACCCCTGGCCCCGGGGTCCTCCGGTCCGACCACGTGGAGGCCGCGGACGTCCTCGAGGTTGGACATAATGCGCTCCATGAGCGTCCGGTCCCATCTCATGACCTCGTCCATGCCCACCTTCGACAGGTAGTCCACGGCGGCCTTGGTGCCGAGGATGCCGGCGTAGTCGTGGAGCCCGGCCTCGAACCTGTCCGGGATCGGGGCCATGGTGACGGAGTCGTACGTGGTGAGGCCGACGGTGCCCCCTCCCAGGGACAGGGGCCTGATCCTCTCCAGGACCTCCCTCCTGCCGTACATGACGCCCATGCCGGAGGGTCCCAGCATCTTGTGGGCGGAAAAGCAGTAGACGTCGGCGCCGATCCTCTCCAGGTCCACCGGCATGTGGGGCGCCGCCTGGGCCCCGTCGATCATCACTACGGCGCCGCGGTCGTGGGCGATCTCGGTCACCGCCCTCACAGGTACGGAGCACCCGGTGATGTTGCTGGCGTGCTGGACCGACACCACCCTGACCCTGTCGTCCATGGCCCTGTGGAAGGCCTCCAGGTCGAACTCCCCCTCGGGGGACGACCTGACGATCCTCCGCTCGACGCCCATGCACTCCTGCAGACGGAGCCAGGGCACGTGGTTGGAGTTGTGCTCGGTGTCGGTGGTGACCACCACGTCGCCCCTCCTCAGCCCCAGGCCGTAGGCGGCGGTGTTCAGCCCCTCGGTGCAGTTCTTGGTGAACACGTAGCAGTCGGGGTCGTGGGTCCCGAAGAAGCGGGCGAGGGTCTCCCGGCACTCGTCCATGGCCATGGTCACCCTGGTGGACATGGAGTGCACGCTCCTGCCCCCGCAGGCCGGATACGAGGTGTAGTACTCGGTTATGGCGTCGATGACGCTGTCCGGTCTCAGGGACTGGCATGCGCTGTCGAGATAGATGCCCTGGTTGGCCCTCACGGTGGGGAAGTCCCTGCGGATGGATTCGACGTCCATGTTCGCTCCGAACCCCGTCATACTATTAGAGTGCGCGCCCGCAGTAGGTTTTTTAATTTTCCGAACATCCCATCGGCCATGGTGTCGCTGAAGACCGAGATAGGAAGCGTTGTGCTGGAGAGGCCGGGCATGGTCGCCTCCGGCCTGATGGACGAGACGGGCCCGTCCATGGTCCGCATGCTCTCGTGCGGGGCGGGCGCCGTCGTCACCAAATCAGTGGGGCTGGAGCCCAACCCCGGGCACGCCAACCCCTGCTTCACGGAGGTCTCCGGCGGCTACGTCAACGCCATGGGGCTGCCGAACCCCGGGATCGAGCTCTTCAGGGAGGAGATGGAGGTGGCCGTGCCCGCTGGCCCCATCATCGGCTCCGTCTACGGCGCCGGGCCGGAGGACTTCTCCAGGCTCGCCGGGGCCATGGAGGACTACGGCGCCACGGCGGTGGAGCTGAACCTGTCCTGCCCCCACGCCAGGGGCTACGGCATGGAGGTGGGCACCGACCCGGAGATGGTGAAATCCATAGTGGGCGCCGTCAAGTCGTCGGTCAGCATCCCCGTGTGGGCCAAGCTCACCCCCAACACCCACATCCTGCCGGACATCGGCAGGGCCGTGCAGGAGGCGGGAGGGGACGCGGTGGTGGCCATCAACACGCTGAAGGCCATGGTCATCTGCCCCGAGTTCGGGAGGCCGCTGCTCAGCAACAGGTTCGGCGGGCTGTCCGGACCGGCGGTGAAGCCGGTGGGCGTGAGGGCGGTGTACGACCTCAGGACCGTGCTGGACATCCCCATCGTCGGCGTCGGCGGGATCTCCGACTGGAGGGACGCGGCTGAGTACATCATGGCCGGCGCCTCCGCCTTCCAGGTGGGGAGCGCCATCGGCACCGTGGGCCCGGACGTGTTCCGGAGGATCAACGACGGGCTCTCGGGGTTCATGGAGGAGCACGGCTATCCCGACATCGCCTCCATGACGGGGGTGGCCCATGACTGACGTAGTCAGGATCGCAGAGGTCGTGGACGAGTGCTACGACACCAAGACGTTCAGGTTCTCGTGGGACAGGGAGGTCAGGCCGGGGCAGTTCGTCATGGTCTGGATCCCCGGGGTGGACGAGATACCCATGTCCGTATCCGGCATCGACGGGGATGTGAAGAGCATCACCGTGAAGGCCATCGGCGAGGCCACCCGGGCCATCCACCGGATGAGGGAGGGCGACAGGCTGAGGATCCGCGGCCCCTACGGCAACGGCTTCGACCTGGACTGCGGCGAGATGCTGATCATCGGCGGGGGCGTGGGCACGGCGGCGGTCATGCCGGCCGTCACCGCCACCGGCGCCGACGCCATCATCGCCGGGCGCACCGAGAACGACATCATCATGGAGTCCGTCGCCAGAGGGGCGTCCCCCAACGTCTGGATCGCCACCGACGACGGCAGCCGCGGGTTCCACGGCAACGCGGTGCAGCTCATGAGGGAGAGGCTGGCCGAGAGGAGGTACGACTGCGTCCTGGCCTGCGGGCCGGAGGTCATGCTCTGGTTCACCTTCAAGGCCTGCCAGGAGCTCGGGGTCGAATGCCAGCTCTCCATGGAGAGGTACATGAAGTGCGGGGCGGGGGTCTGCGGATGCTGCGTCCTGGACGACTCCAGGGTGTGCAGGGACGGACCTGTGTTCCGCACCGCCCAGATCGAGAGCCTCACGGAGTTCGGGGTCTCCCACAGGGACGCCTGCGGCCGCAGCGTCAGCTTCAGGTGAGCATGCCCCAGGCCAACCACATAACGGTGGTCCACGGCAGCATGACCGTGGACGTCCCCCGCTCGATATTCAGAGGTCCGGAGTGCGAGATCGACCCGGAGAGGGCGGAGCCCTTCAGGAGGATGATCAGGGACAGGTACCCCTGGATGACGGAGGGGTCCGTGGACGTTCTCATGAACAAGGCCCGGAAGGAGATGGTCCGGATCAGGGACGAGGAGACCAACGGCCGCAGCCACAGCACGAACCTCGCCGCCAGGGGGGACCTGGAGGGGGCCATACGGCACATGAGGCTGCATCTGGAGAGCGACCCTGACGACGCGGACTCCTGGTACAAGCTCGGGGAGCTGCTGTGCAAGGCCGGGAGGGCCGAGGAGGGGTACAGGGCTTTCAGCGAGGGACGCCGCAGGTTCGGGAACCGAACAACGCGTTGATGGCGTCCACAACCTCGGGCACCGTCGCCCCCCACGGGACCTTCACCAGGTCCCCCTCCAGCTCGTATCCGCTCTTGACCTTGCAGCACTTCACTATCGTCTTCTCGCCGGGTACCGCGCGGTCCGCCGGGCAGACGTCGACGAACGGGACGTCCCTGCCGTAGAGCTCCCCGAAGATCCTCCTGGACAGGTGGCATCCGATGAGCGTCACGTCCCCGGGGTCCCCCGGGGCGTCGTCCAGGAAGCCGTACGGGATGTCCGCCCTCAGGCCGGAGACCCTGCAGGGGAACATCACGCCGCCGGTCCCCACCAGTGGGACCATGTCGGCCAGGTCCACGGTCCTCTCCTCCTTGACCACCGGCAGGTCCACGTACCCCGATGCCAGGGCCATGTCCACCAGCACCCCCAGCTTCGACGGGTGCGGCGGCACGCTGTCCACCACCACCAGCCTCAGCGGGCGGATGTCCCTGAGATAGTTGACGTGGGAGAACATCCCCCTGACCACCACGGCCTTCCCGGGATGCCGCGCCTGTATCCTGGCAAGGGTGGGCAGGTTCAGGACGTCCGCCTCCGGGTCCTCCACGTACACCGTGTCCTCCGGCAGGGATAGGATCTCGTGCCCCCTGATCCTGTCGAACAGTCCGGCCGATGGGTCCCTGATCAGACGGACGGCGGCATACCGGTCGCCGTTCCTCAGGACCAGATGGTCCGTGCGCCTGTAGGCCACCCACCCGTCCATCAGCGCGTCGATGGACTCCCTGTCCAGGGGGACGTCCACCTCCCGCACCGAAACGTCCTTGCAGTGCATGCTGCAATCCAAGGCGGGCCGCCGATTTAAGGGGTCCGACCGCCGGATCCCCTGGATTCGACAACTCTTTTATACAACCACAATATCGGGTTCCTTGCGTCGAGGTACCACAGTGGCTATGGGGCGGACTGCAGATCCGCAGACGGGGGTTCGATCCCCTCCCTCGACTCCA
>CAYZSQ010000027.1:5350-12760 GCA_964479785.1 uncultured Methanomassiliicoccales archaeon | reverse complement strand
GAGGCCATGCTGAACATCTGCATGTCCAGGACCATGGACGTCTTCCGCGAGATCAAGCGCCGGGCCGAGGCCGAGAGAACGTCGCAGGAATCCGACTGAGTCGCGCGAGGATCCCGCCGGATGCGGTGAGGGATGTCCGGGACGGAAATAGGTCCGTCCCGGGGTCGCGCCTCACCTGAGGCTCTTGACGGACTCGATGACCTTGATGACGGCATCGTAGTTTTCCGGCTTGGCCGCGAAGTAGTCCCTGACCGGCTGGAGCGTCCTGTCCAGTCCGTCGGTGACCCCGGACTTCAGGTCCACGGGGCTCAGGGAGCCGTCGAAGTATGCCTGTGCCAGCGCCTCGTAGGAGTCGAAGTCCACGGGTCCGCCGTACTTCTCGGGCCTGTCGATGTGCATCGAACCGTTCCTGGGGAACAGGATGTACCTGCAGAGCATCAGCACGGGGTTCTCGCCCTCGTGCTCCCTCTCCGGCGGACAGTAGGCCTTCTTCATCTTGGCGGCGATCTCCTCGCGGGTGTCGTGGATCCTGACGCTGCCGTTGGGGTCGCTCTTGGACATCTTCGACTCCACCGGGTCCATCCTGTTGCCCCCCTTCAGTCCGGGAATCAGCGGCGTGTGGACGGCGATGGGCTTCTTCCAGCCCAGCTTGTCGGCGGCGTCCCTGGCCAGCATGTGGGCCCTCCTCTGGTCCAGTCCGGCGTAGGCCACGTCCAGGCCCATACAGAAGATGTCGGTGGCCTGGAGGATCGGGTAGAACACCTTGGAGGTGTCCACCTCGGCCTCGTCCTCGGACCTGCCCATGATGGTCATGGCCCTCTTGACCCTGGACAGGGATGTGACCTTGGCGACCTTGATCGCCATCTCCCAGTACTGGATGTCGCTGAGGATGTCGCTGGCGTACCTGAACTCCACGCGATCCTCGGGGACCCCGAGGGCGATGAAGCAGTCCTGCATGTACCTGGCGCAGGCGCGGATGTTCTCCAGGTCCCCGCCCAGCTTGTCGTTGATGTAGGCGTGCCAGTCCGCCCAGAACACGGTCACCTTGAAACCGGCGTCGCACAGGTCCCTGATCTTCTGGGCCACCAGGACCCATCCCAGATGGACCAGCCCCGAGGGCTCGAACCCGATGTAGGCGGTGGGCTCCTCTTTCTCTGTCAGGAGGGCGCGGAGCTCCTCCTCCGTCACAATCTCTTCGGTGTTCCTCGTCACGAGGGCGAGCCTCTGTTCGACGTCCATTGATATCGCTGGGCGATGGAGCCATTTATTTAAGAGGTTGCGCAGGCGGGCCTCTAGGGGACAACGGTTTTTATCGCAGGTCCGGATTGGACCGGCATGACTCCCGACCTCCCCCTGCTGAGGCGCTCGTTCCTCGAGAGCCCGGTGGTGGACATCAACGGCTACCCGTACTTCGTCAACCCGGTCAGCGACGGCATACCCCGGATGGACGGGGAGCTCCTGGACGAGGTGGCGGACGCCCTGGTCGACATCATGGCCCTGGACTGCGACCTGATCCTGGCGCCCGAGGCCATGGGGATCCCGCTGGCGGTCGCCGTCACCGAGAGGACCGGGATCCCGTATTCGGTGATCCGCAAGCGCAGATACGGTCTGCCCGGGGAGATCGCCTTCGACCACACCACCGGGTACTCCGGGTCCCCCATGTACGTCAACGGCGTTGGGGAGGGGGACGGGGTGGCCATCGTGGACGACGTGATCAGCACCGGCGGGACGCTGAGGTCCATGGTCCCCTCCCTGACAGGGGCGGGTGCAGTGGTAACGGAGGTCGCGGTGGTGTTCAGCAAGTGCCGCGACCTGGCCTCCCTGAGCGCGGAGCTGGGCGTCCCGGTGCGCTCGCTGCTGAAGGTGAGCTCCGCCGACGGCAGGCCGCGCATCCTCGAGTGACAATTGAATCCCGGACGTCCCGCTTATATCGCCGCCCCGGACAGGGCGGTGCATGGAGCCGTCACTCCTCGGGATCTGCCTGCTGATGTCGCTGGCCGGGGCCGGGCTGGGACTGTTCAGCGGGCTGGTCCCCGGGATCCACGTGAACACCCTGGCCGCCATGCTCGTCACCGCCCAGGCCGACATAGCCGGGGCGCTGTCCGGGCACCTCGGCGCGGAATCGGTGGGCCTGGCGGTGTGCAGCTGCATCATGGCGGCGTCCGTGGTGCACTCCTTCGTGGACTTCGTGCCCTCCGTGTTCATCGGGGCACCCGACGGGGAGGACGCGGTCTCTGTCCTGCCGGGTCACAGGCTCCTGCTCGCCGGCAGGGGGATGGAGGCCGTCAGGGCGGCGGCGATAGGCAGCCTGGTGGGGGCCTCCGCCGCCATACTGATGTCCGTCCCGCTGCAGTGGATGCTGATGTCCGGGCTGGAGGGGCCGCTGGAGAGGCTGACGCCGGTGGTCCTCCTGGCGGCGTCCGCCGTGCTGGTGGGCAACGAGTTCCGCAGGGGGAGGGGGGCGTGGGGGCTGGCGGCGTTCGTCCTCTCCGGGATGCTGGGTCTTGGGTGCATGACGCTGCTGATCCCGATGGACGGGGTGTTCGGCGAGGGCAGCGTGATGCTCCCCCTGCTCACGGGGCTGTTCGGGATCCCGGTGCTGCTGGAGACCTCCTCCGGACCCAGGATCCCGGAGCAGAGGGACGTGGTGAGGGACCCGGTCGGGACGGTCCCGGGGCTCCGCGGGGTGCTGATGGGCACCGTGGCGGGATGGTTCCCCGGGATCACCGCCACCGTCGGGGCGTCCATGTCCGCGGCCGTGATGCCCGAGGACAGGCCGGAGAGGTTCATCTCCACCGTGGCGTCCATCGGCACCGTGACGTCGGTGCTGTCGCTGGTCACACTCTCGGTGTCGGGCAACGGGAGGACCGGGACGGCCCTGGCCATCGGGGAGATCGCCGGGGACTCGGTCTCCGGGTTCATGTCCGAGGGGTTCCTGCTGATGCTCCTGGCCACGGCGGTGGCCTCGCTGATAGGGTACTGGCTCACCATCTGGTCCGGGAGGGTGATGTCCGGCGTGGTCGGAAGGCTCAGACCCAGGGCGATGAGCCGCGCGGTCATCGTCCTGCTGATCGTCATATCCCTGGCGCTCACCGGTCCGGCCGGCGTGGTGATCCTCATAGCCAGCACCGTGGTGGGCCTGATTCCCGGCATCTGCGGGACAAGCAGGGTGGCGCTGTGCGGATGCCTGCTGCTGCCGGTGCTGCTCTTCGAGTTCGGACTGGCGCGATCGCTGGGGATCACTGGAGCTTCGACTGCGCCTTGGACATGAACTTGACATTGTCCACGACGAACCTCTCGTGGGTGCCGGAGCCGATCTCGCCGGCCGCGTCGCTGACCCTCACGCTGAAGACGAGCCTGCGCCTGTCCACCTCCACGAGCTCCGTCTCGCAGGTGGCCGCCATCCCCACAGGGGTGGCCGCGGAGTGCGCCACGTCCAGGTGCGTCCCGACCGTGCTGGAGCCCTCCTCGAGGTATGGCGCCACGCTCTCGCTGGCGGTGGCCTCTATCAGGGCGATCATGGCCGGCGTGGCGAACACCTGCAGGGTCCCGCTCCCCAGGGCCTCGGCGGTGTTCGATGCGGTCACTTCAACTGTCTTCTCGCCCTTGATCCCGATGCTTAGCATGGGTGGCCCCAACCGCGACATCCTATATCTTAACTATGCCTAAGCACATACGGGTCCCATGGGATTGGAAGATGAGCTCTACAACGATCTGTACCAGCTGAGGGAGAGCATCAGGGAGGAGCGCCGGATGTCGAGCGGGCGCATCCCCACGGTGTGCCACGACGAGGCGCTGAGGGAGATGGCCAGGCGCGTGCCCACTAAGGCCGAGGACTTCGCCGCCATCGTGGGCGTGGGGGACAGGTTCGTCGAGCTCTACGGCGAGGACTTCCTCAGCGTGACGCGCAAGTACGCCATAACCGCGGCCAACGGCGGCAGCATCGACGCCGACGCCGCACAGACGCTCAGGGAGCTGGAGAAGAAGCTCATCAACATCAGCAAGAGCAACCGCCTGCTGTTCCAACCGAAGATCTCGAGGAAGAACGCCTTCGACCTCATGACCCTGCCCGACGTGGACGTGATGGGCCTGCTGTTCGGGAGGAAGAGGGTGCTGAAGCTCTGCGATTCCGCCAAGAGCGCCGAGGACGCCAAGGTGTACAAGCACCTCAACGAGATCATCCGCGAGGTCACCCGCGAGCAGAGGGACAAGGGTCAGTACGACCTGTACATCGGGTACCCCTTCGTGCAGGGGAAGATGCCCGACGGCGACATCGACGTCCGCGCGCCGCTGGCGCTGTTCCCGGTGATCCTGGAGAAGGACTCCCGCACCATATCCCTGACCATGGACAACTCCAGGGACGCGGTGTACAACAACACCCTGGTGCTGGGGTTCATCAAGGCCAGCGGCCAGAACAGGCCCCTGCCGGACAACGTCATCGAGGACTACAGCGGGGAGACCTTCCTCACCGACCTCGTGGACTTCTACGAGCAGAACGGCATCGGGCTGACTGTCAACTACAGCCTGCCGGTGCCCTTCGTTGAGTACAAGGCCGGGGAGTTCCCCAAGTACCTGGCCGGGGACATGGTCATGGTCCCCAACCTGATGATCGGGAAGTACCCCACGTACTCCAGCTCCATCCAGAGGGACTTCGACGGCATGCTGGCCGGAAGGGAGATCAACGGGATCCTCAACGACCTCATCATCGACCTGAACAAGACCGACTTCCTGTCGGACCTGCCGCTGCCGCTGTCGGAGGAGGAGATGCAGGACAAGGGCCTGGCCGCCTCCGAGCGGGACCTGGTGTACATAAACTCGCTCAACAGCTCCCAGGAGAACATCCTCACCGCCATGGAGCGGGGGGACAAGATCGTGGTCCAGGGCCCCCCGGGGACCGGGAAGTCCCAGGTCATCACCGGCCTGATCACATCCGCCGTCATGAAGGGGAAGACGGTGCTGATGGTGTCCGAGAAGAAGACCGCCCTGGACGTGGTCTACTCCAGGCTGGGCACCCTGTCCAAGTACTGCCTGCTCATCGACGACGTGGCGAACAAGGAGCTGTTCTACAGGCAGCTGGGGAGGATGCTGGACTCCGAACCGCCCAAGAAGGGGGTGGACCTGGACTCCGTGTCCGACAGCATCGACAGGGACGTGGCCCTCCTGGACAACATAGCCAGGACGATGTACAGCCCCTGCGACTTCGGCATAGAGCCCTACAAGCTGTACGCCATGGACAAGTGGCTGGACCTGAACGACAAGCGCCAGCTGGAGGAGTACAGGGTGCTGAAGGAGGGCATCGACCAGTCCCTGCTGGACCTCAAGTACGGCGACGTCACGGAGCTCCACCGGAAGTTCGGCGACCAGGCCCTCATGAGGAACATCAACGAGTACAAGGAGCTGGTCGGCAACAGCCCGTGGATGACCCAGATGAAGCCGGACCTGTCCGAGTACGACATCGGCGAGATGAAGGCCGACCTCCTGGACCTGGACAACCAGATCAAGGAGCTGAACTCCAAGGGGTTCCTGGGGAGGATGTTCAACAAGGGCAAGGTGGAGCGCGAGGCCACCGCGCTGACCGGGAAGTACTTCTCCAACGTCAACAAGCACACCGTGGACAGGATCATGGGCGACCCCAAGGGCATGTTCACGGCGCTGGACGGCTACGAGACCTACTCCTCCAGGGCCACCGTCTACGGCAAGCTCTCGCCCTCCGAGAGGGTCTACAGCGAGGACGTCCTCGGCATCTCCGAGATCACGAAGATGCCCTACTCGGACAGCAACGACAGGATCTACGAGTGGATCCTCAACGACCACCTCCAGAGGTTCGACGCCGCCCACAAGAACATCATGCAGGAGATCTGGGACTTCGACAGCATCATCGCCGACATGGACAGGAAGATCACCTCCAAGCGGGACCTGGCCAAGGACAAGGTGGAGGAGGTCTTCCAGGAGAACCTGAAGTACATCAGCGAGTCCAAGAGGCGCGGCGACATCAACAGGATCATCGAGTCCAAGAGGAAGTGGAACCTGAACAAGTTCATCTCCAGGTACGGGTACGAGCTGTTCAAGGGCGTGCGGGTGTGGCTGCTCACCCCCGACGTGGTCTCCGAGATCCTGCCCCTGGAGATGGGCATCTTCGACATGCTGATCTTCGACGAGGCCTCCCAGATGTTCGTGGAGAAGGGCGTGCCCTCCATCTACCGCGCGAAGAAGGTGGTGGTGGCCGGGGACCACAAGCAGCTGCGCCCGTCCTCCCTGGGCGTCGGGAGGATCGACTACGAGAGCGACGAGGAGGACCTGGACGACGTGGTCTCCGCGGCGCTGGAGGAGGAGAGCCTGCTGGACCTGGCCAGGGCCAGGTACGACTCCATCCTGCTGAACTTCCACTACCGCTCCAAGTACGAGGAGCTGATCGCGTTCTCCAACTACGCGTTCTACGGCGGGAGGCTGTACGTCTCCCCCAACGTGGTCACTCCGCCGAAGCCCCCCATCGAGGTGTTCAGGGTCGACGGACTGTGGGAGGACAAGTCCAACATGGAGGAGGCCCGCAAGATCGTCCAGCTCCTGAAGGAGTTCTTCATCCAGAGGAAGAACGGGGAGACCGTGGGGATCATCACCTTCAACGCGTCCCAGAGGGACCTGATCAACGACGTGATCGACGAGGAGTGCGCCAACGACCCCGGGTTCGGGAAGCAGGTCGCCGACGAGATGAAGAGGTACGACAACGGCGAGGACGTGGGACTCTTCATCAAGAACATCGAGTCCGTCCAGGGGGACGAGAGGGATGTGATCATGTTCTCCATCGGCTACGCCAAGAACTCCGAGGGGAGGCTGATGCAGAGGTTCGGATGGCTCAACAACCGGGGCGGGGAGAACCGCCTGAACGTGGCCATCTCCAGGGCCAAGAAGAAGATCTTCATCGTCACGTCCTTCGACCCCGAGGACCTCCAGGTGGAGGACACCAAGAACGAGGGCCCCAGGATCCTGAAGAAGTACCTCCAGTACGCCAACGCGGTGAGCTCCGGCAACAGGGAGCTGGCGGACTCCATCCTCCACTCCTTCGGCGACGACCGCTGGAAGACCGCCGAGGAGTTCGACTCCGGCAGGATCGCCGACCGGGTCTACAACGCCCTCATCCGCAAGGGCTACACCGTGGAGAGGAACGTGGGGATCGGAGGGTACCAGATCGACCTGGCCGTCAAGCAGAACGACAGGTTCATCCTGGGCATCGAGTGCGACAGCCGCCTGTACGAGCTCTCCACCTCCACGAGGGAGAGGGACTACCACAGGCAGAAGTACCTGGAGTCCAGGGGATGGAAGATCCACAGGGTGTGGACGCCCGGCATGTGGAAGGACCCCGAGAAGGAGATCTCCAGGATCATCCAGGCCATCGAGAGGAGCGACTGAGCC
>CAYZSQ010000027.1:0-5250 GCA_964479785.1 uncultured Methanomassiliicoccales archaeon | reverse complement strand
CCGACAAGGTGGAGGACGAGAAGGTCAGGTCCATCCTCGAGGCCGGGCGCATGGCCCCCTCGGCGAGGAACGACCAGCCCAGCCGCGTCATCGCGGTCAGGTCCAAGGAGGGCCTGGCGAAGCTGGAGGAGGCCGCCCACATCTACGACGCCCCCCTGGCCTTCATCGTCTGCGCGGACAGGGACAAGGCCTGGACCCGCAGCTACGACGGGATGAAGACCACGGACATCGACGCCTCGATCGTCACCACGCAGATGATGTACGAGGCCACCGACATGGACCTCGGGACGCTCTGGATCTGCATGTTCAAGCCCGACATCCTCAGGAGGAACTTCGACATCCCGGAGAACCTGATCCCGGTGAACATCCTGGCCGTCGGCTACAGGGACGACCAGACGTCGAAGAACCACGGCATCCGCATCCCCATGGACGAGTTCGTGAGATACGCATGAGATGATAGCATGGGCAGGACGACACTGAAGATCGAGGGGATGATGTGCGAGGGCTGCGTCAGGACCGTGAGGGAGTCCCTGGAGGGGACCGCCGGGGTCAGCTCCGTGGACGTCAACCTGAAGAAGGGCACGGCCGTGGTCGAGCACGACGGGACCACCGACGAATCGCTTATCAGAGCGGTGGTGGACGCAGGGTTCAGGGCATCGGTGAAGCGCGGCCTGTTCTCATGAGGACCAGGATATTCCGCGTGGGCGGCATGACCTGCGCCGCCTGCGTCGGCCGTGTGGAGGGCGCCCTCGAGGCCGTCGAGGGGGTCCGCAGCGCGGTGGCCAACATCGGGAACAACACGGCCACCGTCGTCTACGACGAGACGGTCGCCACCGAGGAGAGGCTGGCGGACGCCATCCGCGGGGCCGGGTACCAGGTGATAAGCGAGGACCGCGTGGAGGCGGACGAGCAGGAGCGCAGGGCGCTGAAGGTGCAGGGACGGGACCTGGCCGTCTCCGTGGTCTTCGCGGTGGCCCTCAGCGTCATCGCCATGGGCCACATGGCGGGGCTGGAGGTCCCGCTGGACCCGCTCCAGTTCTGCCTGGTCCAGCTGGTGCTGTGCGTCCCCATCATGTACGGCGGGCGCAGGTTCTACAAAAAGGGACTGCCGGCGCTCCTCACCAGGAACCCCACCATGGACTCCCTGGTGTCCCTGGGCACCCTGGCCTCCCTGGCGCTGGGCCTCTACAACACATACCTGGTGTACACCGGCGACACGTCGGCGATGCACTCCCTGAGCTACGACTCGGTGGGCATGATCATCGCCCTGGTCAGCGTCGGGAAGTACCTGGAGGCCAGGTCGAAGTACCGCACCAACGACTCCCTCAGGAGGCTCGTCTCCCTGGCCCCCGCCGAGGCCACCGTCATCCGGGACGGGGAGGAGCTCACGGTCCCGGCCTCCGAGCTGGCCGTGGGGGACGTCGTGCTCATCAGGCCCGGGGAGAAGGTGCCCGCCGACGCCACCGTGGTCTCCGGGGAGTCCTCGGTCGACGAGTCCATGCTCACCGGCGAGAGCATCCCGGTGGACAAGGGGCCCGGCGACACCCTCTACGGAGCCACGGTCAACGGCGCCGGGAGCCTGAGGGCGAGGATCGAGAAGACCGGCGAGGACACCGTGCTGTTCCAGATCGCCCGCATGATGGAGATGGCCCAGGGGACCAAGGCCCCGGTGGCCGACATAGCGGACAGGGTCGCGGCGGTGTTCGTGCCGACGGTGATCGCCATAGCGGCGATCGTGTGCATCGGATGGCTCCTGGCGGGGAGGGACGTGCAGTTCGCCCTGACCATAGCGATCTCGGTGCTGGTCATAGCCTGCCCCTGCGCCCTGGGGCTCGCCACGCCGCTGGCGATAGTGGTGGGCACCGGCAGGGGGTCCCAGCACGGGATACTGTTCAAGACGGCGGCGTCCCTGGAGATGGCCGCGAAGGTGGACACGGTGGTCCTGGACAAGACCGGGACCTGCACCGTTGGACATCCCGCGGTGGACTCCGTGTCGGACCCGACCGTGATCGGGATCGTGGCCGCCGCGGAGGTGGACTCCGAGCACCCGCTGGCCGAGGCCATAGTGAGGCACGCCAGGGAATCCGGCGCGGACATACCGGGGCACTCCGGCTTCGAGAGCGTCACCGGGGGCGGCGTCAGGTGCACCGTGGAGGGGATGGCCGTGACGGTCGGCAGCGACAGGTTCCTCCGCGAGGAGGGCATAGACGTTCCGGAGGACGCGGACCCGGAGAGCTCCGACGGCAGGACCCGCATCCTTGCGGCCATCGACGGGAGGTACGCCGCCACCATCGCCATATCCGACCCGATACGCCCGGAGAGCCCCTCGGCCGTCGCCTCGCTGAAGGCGGACGGCGTGAGGGTGATGATGGTCACCGGCGACCGTCGGGACACGGCGGAGAGCATCGCCTCCCAACTGGGCATAGGCGAGGTCCACGCCGGGACCAGGCCCGGCGACAAGCTGGAGATCGTCCGGGACCTCCAGGTCTCCCAGGCCAGGGTCGCCATGACCGGGGACGGCATCAACGACGCACCCGCGCTGACACAGGCCGACGTGGGCATAGCGGTGGGGTCCGGGACCGACATCGCCATCGAGTCCGCCGACATCGTGATGATGAACGACGACCTCCGCAGCGTCCCCGCGGCGCTGGAGATCGGGAGGGCGACGCTCAGGAACATCAAGCAGAACCTGTTCTTCGCGTTCTGCTACAACGTGGTCTGCATCCCGGTGGCCGCGGGCCTGCCGGTGCTGCTGGGATACGACGGGCTGGTGGACCAGATGCCCATGCTGGCGGCGCTGGCCATGTCCTGCTCCTCGATCTCGGTGGTGGCCAACGCCCTGAGGCTGAGGGGTTTCAGGCCGAGGGCCCTGGAAGGAGCTCCGCGGACGTCACCCTGAGGGTGCCGGACCCCCTCCTCCAGTCCCTCTCGGAACCCGTTATCCTCAGCGCGCGGGAGTGCATCGGGGAGTCGATGGTGAGGGATTCGTACTCCCCGCCCTCCCCCATTATGCTGATGCCGTACCTCTCGCGGAGGGCCTTCAGCTCCTCCACCGCGCCCCTGTCGATCGGTCTCCCCAGCCAGGACTCGTCCAGTCCCTCGGCGTAGCATCCCACGATCACCGACCTTATCCCGGAGTCCAGGAACTGGTCCATGAGGTGATCCTGGTCCTTCCTCCACAGCGGGGTGATGACCTTCAGGCCCAGGTCCCCGCAGACGACGTTCATGCGGTCCCACTGGTAGTCCGACCAGACGGCCCCGGTGACCACGCCCTCCACGTCCAGGCCCTCCAGCGCCCTGGCCAGTCCCTCCATGTCGCCCTCCTCCGACCCCGTGCTCGGGGCGGTGACGAGCCGCTTCCCCATGGACTCCGCCATCAGCGGCACGACGCCGAGGTTGGGGGTGTGGAATATCCAGGACGCCTCGTCCTCCGGCACGACGTTGACGAGGTACGGCACGTCGTGGCCCATCTGCTCGGCGAGGTACAGCGAGAACGTGGAGTCCTTGCCGCCGGAATACAGGGATGCTAGTCTCACGCCCGCCGATTCCGAGCCCGCCATAGAAAAAGGTGTCGCTCCGGGCCCACCGTAAAACTATTTGAACCGACAGCCCTAACGGACGTCCGCAGCCGGACTGCAGGTGGTCAGCGATCCATGGAACCCTCCGCGATGAAGAAGATGGCAGCCGAGAAGGCGGTGGACACCTATGTCAAAGACGGGATGAACGTCGGCCTCGGCACGGGCTCGACGGCCTACTTCGCGATCAGGAGGATCGGGGAGCTGGTGGCCGAGGGCTACGACCTGACCTGCGTGGCCACCTCCGTCAACAGCGAGACCGTGGCCAGGGACTGCGGCATCAGGGTGGTGGACCTGGACGAGGTGGACAAGCTGGACGTCACCATCGACGGGGCCGACGAGGTGGACCCCAAGATGCAGCTGGTGAAGGGCCTCGGAGGCGCCCTCCTGAGGGAGAAGATCGTCGCCGCGGCCACCGTCAGGGAGGTCATCGTGGCGGACGCCTCCAAGAGGGTGGACAAGCTCGGCACCAAGGCGCCCCTCCCGGTGGAGGTCCTCAGGTTCGGCCACGAGCACACCCGCTTCGCCCTGGCCAGGCAGGGGTGCGAGCCGGTGCTGAGGATGCGGGACGGGACGCCCTTCGTCACCGACGGGGGCAACTACATCTACGACTGCAGGTTCCCGGACGGCATCGACAACCCGTTCTTCCTGGAGTCCAGGATCGACGTGATCCCCGGCGTGGTGGAGAACGGCCTGTTCCTGAACACCGCCTTCGACGTGCTGATCTGCGAGGAGGACGGTTCGGTCACATCCATGTCGGGGACCCTCTCCGGCGGACGCTGATACCTCCTGCGGGGAGCCCCATCCCGGGACCGGTCCACACGGCCCTGAACCCTATTTCCTGAATAGATATCTTTTAAATATGACCTCGATATTAGCACGTTCCCGTTCACACATTAGGGTGATTTATCATGAAGATGCCCAGGACTGTCAAGAGATACTGCCCTCACTGCAAGGCGCACACCGAGCAGGAAGTGGAGAGGGTCAAGAAGAAGAAAGCCAGCGAGCTCAAATGGGGTCAGAGGAGATTCAGGAAGGTCACCGCCGGTTACGGAGGTTTCCCCAGGCCCAAGCCCGAGGGGAGGGAGAAGCCCACCAAGAGGATCAACCTCAGGTACAGATGCATCCAATGTAAGAAGGCCAACCTCTCTCCCTGTATCCGCACGAAGAAGTTCGAGCTCATGGAGTGATCACATGACCGGAGATTTCATCAAGATCAAGTGCCCCGACTGCGCCAACGAGCAGATCGCCTTCAGGAAGGCCGCCACCAAGGTCACCTGCCACGTCTGCGGATCCACCCTCATCGTCCCCAGGGGCGGTGTCGGAGAGGTCAAGGGCGAGATCCTCGAGGTCGTAGGCTGATGTCCAGAGTCAGGGGCTTCCCCGAGCACGGCGAGCTCGTCGTCTGCACCGTGAAGAACGTCAGGAACTTCGGTGCCTTCGTCACACTCGACGAGTACGACGACAAGGAGGGCTTCGTCCATGTCAGGGATGTGGCCACTGGCTGGGTAAAGTACATCAGGGACTACATCAGGGAAGGTCAGAAGATCGTCTGCAAGGTCCTGGGCGTGGACTCATCCAAAGGACACATCGACCTCTCCCTGAAATCCGTAAACGAGCACCAGAAGAGAGAGAAGATCCAGCAGTGGAAGAACGAGAAGAAGGCCGAGAAGCT
>CAYZSQ010000026.1:0-12774 GCA_964479785.1 uncultured Methanomassiliicoccales archaeon | reverse complement strand
CGGAGCTCCTCGAACGTGTACTCCCTCGCCTCGCCCATGGTGAGGCCATCGCATCGACGCTATATGAACCGGGGTCGGGCTCCGCTGACCTCGGCCGCGACACATCGTGCCGCACCGAGCATCGTCCCGACGGATCCGGAATCGTCCACCATGCGCGGTCGATGGCTCTGTGACATGCTGATGTACGGACCCGGAAGCGGATCACGGGGCGTCCCCGAACACCAGCGAATCCACCTGCTCCCTCAGGTCCTCCGGGCCATCGTCGTTCCCCAGGACTATCCACCCCTCCGACAGGGCCAGCATCCTCCCCCTGACGGCGGCCAGCCTCTCCTCGGTCTCGAAGACCTCCAGGTCCTCCCCGCGGCCCCGGATGCGCTCCATGGCCGTTCCGGGATCCACGTCCACCAGGACGGCCGCGTCCGGCATGGGGAGCACCTTGGATATCACCCGGTACGCCCTCCCGCACAGCCCGTCCGGCAGGTACGCCACCGACATTATGTAGCGGACGAACACCACGTCGTCGCAGCCCCTGCACCTGCGCCCCCCGGTCAGGATCAGCGACCGCAGCACGTCCAGGACGTAGAACGCCACGGACAGCATCATGGCCGCCCTGCCCTCCCTGCGCAGCAGCGCCAGCTCCGCCCTGCCGATCAGGGTGTCCCTGCTGGGGTGGGTCATCACCCTCACCCTCCTGCCCCGGGACTCCAGGCGCTCGGCTATCATCGCCGCCGCCGTGCTCTTGCCGGAGCCGTCCATGCCGTCCACCACGTACCACGCCACGGTATCAGAGCCCCAGAAGCACCATCAGCGAGGCCACCGCCAGCGGCATCACGATGTTGTCGTATTCCCCGGGACAGACGGCCTCCAGCACCGTCGCGGCGGATGCGGCCGCCAGGGACAGCGCCCACACCGGCAGGATCCCCTCGCTGTCCCCCGAGTAGTATCCGGAGGCGGCGAGCCATCCGTAGAACAGTATGATTAGGGCGGACGCCGCGAAGGTTGTGACGAACACCCCGATGGAACCCTCCAGGGACTTCCCGTTGACCAGCGGGTGCCTGCCGTACCTCCTCCCGACCACGCTCCCCATGCCGTCCCCCCAGGCCATGGCCGCCACGCCCACGGAGGCTGCGGTCCAGTGGTCCCAGAAGAGCGCCACCAGGACGGTGATGCTGACAGCGTACAGGAAGAGGCCGGTCCGGTGGCCCCGGTTGTTGGCCATGTCCCCCAGCCGGGACCCGGACAGGGCGTTGCCCCTCAGCATCATGACGAACAGTATCGCCGCGAAGGGGACGGTGAAGAACACCAGCATTATCCAGTTCTCGCTGAACATCCACCAGACGAGGACGAACAGCCCCACCCCCATGTGCACCACCTTGCGGGTGTCGGCCCGGGAGCCCCTCCTGTCCAGTGCCAGGGCGGCGGCCAGGGAGATGGCGATGATGGCGTAGACCAGGACCAGTCCTGCGTAATCCTGAGGGGTCACGTTCTCACCCTTGACCAGGGATGCTGAATAGAAAAAGCTAATCGTCCGGGTCCAAGAATCAAATACCCGCACACCCTTGGACGCGCGTGAACAAGTACCTCCAGCTGTTCAGGACGGGCAACGCGCTCATGGGCATCGTCGGCGTCGTCGTGGCGGCCTTCATGGCCGCCGGGACCGACATGATCGGCCAATGGAGCGGCCTGGCGGTCTCCGCCGTGGTGGTTTTCATGTTCATATGCGGGGGCAACGCCCTCAACGACTACATAGACCACGAGATAGACAGGACCGCCCATCCTGAGCGCCCCATCCCCTCCGGGAGGATGGAACGGCGCACCGCCCTCCGTCTGGGTCTGGCCATGCTCGGCGGGTCGGTGGCCGTGTCGTTCCTGACACTGGACCCCGTGTGCATAGCCGTGGTGGCGGTGGCCTGCGTGCTGATGGTCTCCTACGAGACCGCCCTGAAGCAGAGGGGGTTCGTGGGCAACGTCACCATAGCCGTCCTCACCGGGATGATGTTCCTCCTGGGGGGCGCGGCGGTGGGCCGCATGGAGGACAACGTTGTCATCGCGGCGATGGCCATGCTGGTCTCCGTGGGGAGGGAGATCTCCAAGGACATCGAGGACATGGACTCCGACGAGGGCAGGGTCACCCTGCCCATGAGGATCGGGGTCGGGAGGGCTTCCGCCCTGGCCTGCGCCTTCTTCGTGGCGGGGCCGGCCCTCAGCGTCGCCCCCATGGTCTGGGGGAGCTACGGTCCCCTGTACTACACCGTGGTGGTGGCCGACGTCCTGTTCCTGTACTGCGCCGTCGCAGTGTTCAGGGACCCCCACAGGGCCCAGAAGACGGCCAAGATGGCCATGCTGGTGGCGCTGGTGTCCTTCATACTCGGGGTCTTCAGGTTCTGAACCCGGGGCCTGTCGTCACCAACGCCGCGGGGCTCCGCCCGTGACGGGGATTCAGGCCCCCTCAATTTGTTTAACCAATCCTAACAGCGTTAACTCTATATCCGCGCCGACCGTAGTCCGGCTCATGCCCGGGAGGAAGGTCATCATAGACAAGGGGAGATGCGACGGCTGCGGCCTCTGCGTCACCGCGTGCCACGAAGGCGCCATAGAGCTGGTGGGGGGCAAGGCCGAGCTGGTGAGGGAGGACGTCTGCGACGGGCTGGGCGACTGCCTGCCGGCCTGTCCCCAGGGGGCCATATCCTTCAGCGACCCGGAGCCGCCCGTGTCCGGGATCGGGCTCATGGCCGGACCCGGCCATGCCGAGTGCCTCATGGCGGAGCCCAGCCACCAGTGGCCGATACAGCTGGCCCTGGTGCCGGTGCAGTCGGTGTTCTTCAGGGACACCGTCGTCATCGCGGCGGACTGCACCGCCTTCGCCACCGACGGCTTCAGGGAGAGGTTCGTCGGCCGCGACCCGGTGATCATCGGCTGCCCGAAGCTGGACGACAGGGCGAGGTTCGACAAGCTGGTGGCCATATTCAGGAGCAACCCCGTGACCAGGGTCAGGGTGATCAGGATGGAGGTGCCCTGCTGCAGGGCGATCGCCGACCTGACCAGGGCGGCGGCGGAGATGTCCGGCAGGCACATCGAGGTCACGGAGACCGTGGTGTCCAGGAGCGGCTCCGTCGTGGAACTGCGAGAGCCAAGGTTATAACGGAGACGCGCATCGGAGATTGGATGCCGGGATGCCGGCGGAGGCTGTCCATCATGGGAATAAACATCGGTATTTGTGAGACGGAGGCGCCCAGCGCCCCCTGCAGGGAGCTCCGCGGGAACATCGTCAAGGTGCACCTGGAGGACCCCAGCGGGTTCGAGGAGCACCTGGAGTACGACGTGAGGGTGGACCTGGAGACCGCCAAGGGGGCCGTGGGCGACTGGGAGGCGTTCATCAAGCGCAACAGGATCAACCCCGAGACCGACGCGGTCTACATGGACAAGGTGAAGAAGGACGAGGACAGGGCCCTGCTGGAACCCCTGGCCGAGAGGGTGTGCACCGGCTGGATCGTCCTGGAGGGACTCCCGGAGGACGTCAGGGAGGCCGCCCTCGACAAGGCCGGCCCCGATGACAGGCTCACCGGGTGGGACCTGCTGTCCTTCGACGAGATGAACGGGATGTGCTCCACGTGCCCCCTGTCCTGGGACAAGGGCCGCGGATGCATAGGCGCCTTCGGGCCCGACAACAGCCTCCTGCCGGAGATCGCCGGGAGGCACGGCTGCCCCATCGTCGCATCCGTCCCCGACGCTGTCAGGGAGGGGAGGAGGTTCACCCCCGAGGAGGCCCGCGAGCTCCTGAGGGAGGTCGAGGTGCTCAGGGAGGCCCTCCCGGCGGAGGGGAAGATGATGGTCAGGCGCTACAGCGGGCCGGTGGACCGCATGGAGGCCGTGGCCAGGATCTCCGTGTCCGAGGGCTGCGGGTTCTTCTTCTTCTGAGCCGGCGTCCCTGCCGGCCCGACAAACGTCTTACGAAACCCCCATCTTCCCTGCGAATTCCGCAGAGCTGTGGCAAGATATTGAGGATTTCCGCCAATGATTCTACGCAATCCGTCCAACTCACATACGGTATTAAATAGCGACAACACGTACTTCGATCCAAGGAGGTAAGTAAAGATCAGTAAACGGAGAGTAACACGGATCTGCGGCGAGAGCGACCTATGTTCCAGCGCGTCGGGGAAAGACTGGTCGGTTGACACTTATCCTCCGATGGCGCCATGATTCGGTCGTTCGCAAGACTCGACTGATGACCGCGACAAACGCCGTTACCCTCAACGGGGCGATTCTCCCAGGACAGGGCTCCGTGGACCTGTCCTCTTCCGGGCCGTCATCCTGGGCCCCCTTCCTGCATCTCGGCCGGTACGAGAGCCTATTTATGAAGACGCAGGGATTCCGAACCCATGAAGAGGACTTCCCTGGCCCTCATTGCCGCGGTGGCCGTCATCGTCGCGGCCGCACTGGCATATTCGTACCTCGAATCCGACGACGGCTCCGCCGAGGGCCGTTTCGACTACACCCTCACGCCTGTCACCGAGGACACGTTCCAATGGTCCGCCCCCGACGAGGCCCAGGAGCTGCTGGATGACGCGATCGCCGCCTATCTGGAGGCCTCCTCCGACGAGGATGCGGACATGGCGTCGGCACTGGAGGCCCTGTACGGCACCTGCGCCGACATCGCCGTCCAGTATACGGGATTCTACTGGGACTACTTCCGCGATCCCGGCTCGTGCTCCGAGTACTACACGGGATGGGTCCTCCTCAGCAGCTCGATGGACTCCCAGGTGGATGAGGCCCTGCGGGAGAGCCTCATGGGCGTCAACGGCGACGCCGTGAGGGCGCTGATCGGCGATGACGAGGCCGACAGGGTCCTGTCGTCGGAGTCCCTGACGGAGGAGATCGAGACCCTCCTCGAGGCCGAGGCGGCCCTGGTGGACGCCTACTACAACTACTCCGGGGACCGCGACGGCTACGCCGAGATCGTGCTGGAGCTGGTGGGGGTACGCAACTCCATCGCGGAGTATTACGGATACGAGGACTACGTGGACTACGCATACGCCCTGATCTGGGGGAGGGACTACGGCCCCGACGAAGCGGACCGGGCGAAGGAGGCCGTGAAGGGGTACGTCAGCGAACTGGACATGGACATATACGGGATGATCGACGCCGACGCGCTGAACGGCCTGTACTCCTACACATACCAGGAGGAGCTGTTCGAGTACGTGGCCCCGTTCATCGACGGCATCTGCCCGGAGTTCGCCGAGATATACGACTACATGCTGGAATACGGTCTCATCGACTTCGAATATCTGGAGACGAAGATAGAGGGCGTGTTCACGAACTATGTCAGGGATGCCGATGGGAACGCTCTCGTCTACATCTACAACTACCCGTACCTGAACTATCACGACGTCTACAACCTGGTGCACGAGTTCGGACACGCCGCCCATCTCCTGTTGAACGACGTATGGTGCACCGACTACGACATATTGGAGGTGCACTCCCAGGGGTTGGAGGCCCTGCTCGCATCGGATCCGGACGCCGTGTTCGGCGATGGAGGGGAGACGTTCACACTGTACATGCTGTACAACAAGACGGGGACCATCATGACGGCATGCCTGGTGGACGATTTCGAGAAGGCGCTGTACCGCGGCGACGTCACCACCGCCGAGGAGATCGAGGAGCTGTGGAACGGTCTGCTGGACGAATACGGGATAGGCTGGTACGACTGGTCCGAGGTGCGCCACATATTCGAATACCCCCTGTACGCCATCAGCTACGCGGTGTCCGCGTTCAGCGCCCTGGAGATATTCACCGTGGGCATCGAGGATCCCGATGCTGCTGTGGACCTGTACCTGGACATCGTCGCGTACAGCGACAACGGGATCAACGGCATGACCGAGGCCCTGGGGATGATGAGCTTCTTCGACGAGGACGACCTCATCGCCATATGCGAGGCCATCCAGGACTACATCGGGAACCTGTGACGGGGCGGCCATCGGCCGTCCCGGACCTCGTTTAAATACCCATCAGACATACATCGGCACATGAAGGAACTGAAAGACTACGTCACCGATATACCGGACTTCCCCAAGGAGGGCATCCTGTTCAGGGACATCACCACCGTCCTCAGCGACGAGGATGGGTTCCGCCTGGCGATCGACGGCCTCGTCAACCTGGTGAGGGACAAGGACTTCGACCTGGTCATCGGCACCGAGTCCAGGGGGTTCATCTTCGGGGCCCCGGTGGCCTACGCCCTGGGCAAGGGGTTCATCCTCGCCCGCAAGAAGGGCAAGCTCCCCCGGGACACCATCAGCGAGTCCTACGACCTGGAGTACGGGACGGCCGAACTCGAGATGCACAGCGATTCGGTCAAGCCCGGCCAGAAGGTGGTCATCGTCGACGACCTCATCGCCACCGGCGGGACGGTGGAGGCCGTGGTCAAGATGGTCCGCAGGATGGGAGGGGAGGTGGTGAAGGTCGCCTTCGTCATGGAGCTGGCCGGCCTCGGGGGAAGACAGAAGCTGGAGGGGCTCGACGTCGACTCGCTGATCATCTACGACGGGGCCTGAGCCACAGGGGTCAACCCCCTGGACAACTCCCATACATCGAATGCCATATCGGAAGCTCCCATCATTTGGATTATATACTAGGCCAGAAGTGTAAACCCGTGAACAGTATAGAGAGTGACTGCGGGTATCTCATCATGAAACTCGACCGGGTCCTGGCCTCGTACATGGACAGATCGCTGGAAGAGCACGGGATCAACATGTCCCAGATGAGGTTTCTGTTGTACCTGATGGAGAACGACGAGCGCCCCGTCACATTCAAGGAGATGGAGAAGCACTTCGATGTGGCGCAGCCCACCGTCGCCGGCATCATGAAGAAGCTGGAGCGCAAGGAGTACATCACGCTGGTCCAGGACCCCCATGACCGCAGGGCGAAGAACGCCATCCTCACGGACGTGGGGAGGGTCCTGGTGGAATCCCAGGCGCATGTGCGCGAGCACAACGAGCAGAAGCTGCTGGAATGCCTCTCCTCCGAGGAGAGGGATCGGTTCATGGACATGCTCCGCAGGATCTGCGTGAACATGGACGCCATTCCGGACGCGACCGACGATCCCGACGCATGAGCCCCGAAGGGGCCACCCCGTGTCATACTGTCCGGCCTCGGCCGGTCACTCGGACTCCTTCTCGAGAAGCAGCTTGTAGCCCACCGGCATGACCTTGAGGAACCTGGGGAGGTACTCGTCCCAGGCCTCCAGCACCTGGCGGGCCCTGGGGCTCCCGGTCTCGGCCAGGTGCCTCTCGATGATGCCCCTCAGCTCCGACACGTCCTCCTCCGACTCCACCAGGGTCAGCTCCACCATGTCCATGTTGCAGTGCCTGTCGAAGTCCCCCTCCTCGTCCAGGACGTAGGCTATCCCTGCGGACATGCCTGCGGCGAAGTTCCTCCCGCACCTTCCGAGGACCACCACGCGGCCCCCGGTCATGTACTCGCAGCAGTGGTCCCCCGCGCCCTCGGCCACGGCGGTGGCCCCGCTGTTGCGGACGCAGAACCTCTCGCCCACCGACCCGGCCACGTAGAGCTCGCCGGAGGTGGCACCGTAGAGGACGGTGTTCCCGGCTATGGCGATGCCGCAGGCCATCCCGTCCCCGGGGACCACGGTGATCCTCCCGCCGGAGAGCCCCTTGCCCACGTAGTCGTTGGCGAGGCCCCTCATCCTGAATGTTATGCCCTTGGTCAGGAACGCGCCGAAGCTCTGGCCGGCGGCCCCGTTGAACGTGACGTCTATGGTGTCGTCCTGCAGGCGGGCGCCGATGCGGGCGGCCTCCCCGGACAGCATGACGCCGACCGAGCGGTCTATGTTGGTGATCCTGTAGACCAGCTGGGTCCTCCTGCCGCTGACCAGCGATTCCCTGCAGTCCTCGATGATCCTGCGGTCGAACACCCTGGCCAGGATGTCCGACTGGCCGGTGGTGCGGACCCTGTCGCCGTCCATGACCTGCAGCATCCTGGAGAAGTCCAGGCCCGCGGCCTTCCCATCCCTGTCGGACACCTCCAGCAGGTCGGCGCGGCCGACGATCTCGTCCAGGGACCTGAACCCCATCTCCGAGAGCATCCTCCTGACGTCCTCGGCCATGAACCTCCAGTACCTGATGACCTCCTGGGCGTCGGACCTGAACTTGGCCCTCCTCTCGGGGTCCTGGGTGGCTATGCCCACGGGACAGGTGTTGGTCTGGCACTTCCTGCACATGACGCAGCCCATGGCCACCATGGGGGAGGTGGCGAATCCGAACTCCTCGGCGCCCAGCAGGGCCGCCACCACCACGTCCCTTGCGGTCTTCATCTGGCCGTCCACCTGGATGCGGACCTTCCCGCGGAGGTTGTTGATCACCAGCGTCTGCTGCACCTCGGCGAGGCCGGTCTCCCAGGGGGACCCGGCGTACCTGATGGACGACAGGGGGCTGGCGCCGGTCCCGCCGTCGCCGCCGGAGATGAGGATCATGTCCGCACCCGCCTTGGCGACGCCTGCGGCGACCGTGCCCACTCCGGACTCGGACACCAGCTTGACGCTGATCCTGGCGGATGGGTTGATGCACTTGAGGTCGAAGATCAGCTGCTTCAGGTCCTCTATGGAGTAGATGTCGTGATGGGGAGGCGGAGATATCAGGGTGATGCCCGGGATCGTGTGCCTGGTGGCGGCTATGACCCTGTCCACCTTGAACCCCATGAGCTGGCCGCCCTCGCCGGGCTTGGCGCCCTGGGCGACCTTGATCTGCAGCTCGTCGGCGTTCACCAGGTACTCCGCGGTGACGCCGAACCTGCCGGATGCCACCTGCTTGACCGCCGAGCGGAGGTTCCTGCCGTCGGGGCCGGGCCTGAACCTGGCCGGGTCCTCCCCTCCCTCGCCGGTGTTGCTCTGCGAGCCTATGATGTTCATGGCCTCGGCCAGGGTCTCGTGGGCCTCCTTGCTGATGGCCCCGAAGGATATGGCCCCGGCCACGAACCTGCGCATGATGGACTCCGCCGGCTCCACCTGGTCGATGGGGACGGGTTGGCCGGCCCTCACGCCCAGGAGGTCGCGGAGGAAGAACCTCCCCCCGTCCTCCAGCTCGGCGAAGCGCCTGTAGGCCTCGGGGTCGTCCCCCCTGACGGCGGCCTGGAGGGCCTTGACGGACTCGGGGGTCCAGCTGTGCCTCTCCCCGTCCTTCCTGTAGACGTACTCCCCGCGGTCGCGGAGCTCCGTGTCCCCGGACGCCGCCGCACGGTGCACGGCCAGGTACTCGTCGGCGATCTGGTCGAGGCCGATCCCCGACACCGCGGACGAGGTGTCCCCGAAGTACCTGGTGGCGACCCCGCGGTCGAGGCCCACCGCCTCGAACAGCCTGGAGCCGCGATACGATCTGATGGTCGCTATGCCCATCTTCGACATTATCTTGAGGAGGCCCTTGTCGATGGCCTTGAGGTAGTTGGACTCCGCGGTGTCGGCGTCCATCTTGACCCTGCCGGAGTCCACCATGTCCTGGACCGCGGCGAAGGCCATGTAGGGGTTCACGGCGTTGGCGCCGTACCCCACCAGCAGGGCGAAGTGCTCCACCTCCCTGGGCTCCCCGGACTCCACCACCAGGGCGGTCTGGATCCTCTTCTTGGTGCGGACCAGGTGCTGATGCACCGCGGAGAGGGCCAGGAGCGAGGGCATGGGGGCCCTGTCGTCGGAGACCCCCCGGTCCGACAGTATGATGTACTCCGTGCCGGCGTCGACGGCGGCCTCGGCCTGGGAGCAGAGCCTGTCCAGCTCCCCCTCCAGGACCCCGGGCTCCCCGGTGGCCGGGAAGGTGGTGTCCAGCGTGACCGAGTCGAACCCCCTGTAGCGGAGGTTCCTGAGCAGGTCCAGCTCCCTGTTGGTGACGACGGGGTGCCTGGCCTTGACCACCTTGCAGTGGATGGGCGCGGGATCCAGGATGTTCTGCTGGACCGCCCCGATGTAGCCCATGGTGGTCATGACCAGCTCCTCCCTGATGGGGTCGATGGGGGGGTTGGTGACCTGGGCGAACTGCTGGCGGAAGTAGTTGAAGAGCATCTGGGGCCGGTCGGACAGCACCGCCAGCGGCGCGTCGTAGCCGGTGGACCCGATGGCCTCCTTGGCGGACACCACCATGGGCTCCATGACCCTCGAGATGTCCTCGGAGGAGTACCCGAACTCCGCCAGCATCCTGTCGTAGCCGGGGACGGAGCGTCCCACCTGCCTGCCGGAGGACAGCTTGTCCAGGTCCAGGCGGTTCCTCTCCAGCCAGTCCCTGTAGGGGTACTTGCTGGCCAGCCTCTCCTTGATCTCGCCGTCCCTGACGATGCGACCGGCGGCGGTGTCTATCATTATCATCTTGCCGGGCTTCAGGCGCCCGGTCTCCGCGATGGACATCTGGTCCACCGGGATCACCCCGGCCTCGGAGGCCAGGATCATCATGCCGTCCCCGGTGACGCAGTACCTGGCCGGGCGGAGGCCGTTCCTGTCCAGCATGCCGCCGGCCAGGGTGCCGTCGGTGAACAGCACCGCGGCGGGGCCGTCCCAGGGCTCCATCAGGATGGAGTGGTACTCGTAGTACGCCTTCAGGCTGTCCGGGATCGGGTTCCTGTCGTTCCAGGACTCGGGGATCATTATGGAGAGCGCGTCCGGCATCTCCTTCCCGGCCATGGTCATGAACTCGAAGACGTTGTCCAGGGTGGCGCTGTCGCTCATGCCGGCCTGCATCACCGGGTAGATGCTCTCTATGTCCGGGATCAGGTCGCTCTCCATGACGCTCTCGCGGGCGTGCATCCAGGACCTGTTGGCCCTGATGGTGTTTATCTCCCCGTTGTGGCACAGCATCCTGAAGGGCTGCGCCAGCTTCCACGCGGGGAGGGTGTTGGTGCTGAACCTGGAGTGCACCATGGCGATGGCCGACTGGAAGTCGGGGTCGCTCAGGTCCCTGTAGTAGTCCCTGAGCTGCTCCGGGGTGAGCATCCCCTTGTAGACCATGCACCTGGAGGACAGGCTGCATATGTAGAAGTCCTCCGCCCCCTCCTCCCCGGAGGCGGCGACGGAGTTGCTGACGATCTTCCTGACCATGAAGAGCTTGCGCTCCAGGACCTCGGGGCTGTCGTAGGAGGTGACGAACACCTGGACGATCCTGGGCTCCCCGGCCAGGGCCATCTCCCCGGGGACGGAGTGGTCCACGGGGACCTCCCTCTCGGCGATGACGTACAGCGCGTAGTTGGCGCACACCGCCCTCAGGAGGCCCATGAACCTGTCCGCCGAGGCGGTGGCCCTGGGGAGGAACACGATCCCGGTGCCGTACCTGCCGGCCTCCGGGACGGGGACTCCCAGCTTCTCTATGAACCTGTGGGGGATCTGCACAAGGATGCCGGCGCCGTCTCCGGTGCGGCCGTCGCCGTTCTCGGCGCCCCTGTGCGCCATGTTCTCCAGCAGCTCGAGCCCGTACTCCACGATGCGGTGGTCCTTCCTGCCGTCGATGTTGACGGCCATCCCGACCCCGCAGGCGTCGTGCTCGTACCTCGGTTCATAGAGTCCCTGAGATCCCCCTTCCATGTTCTCATCCCGTTCGTCCGATCAGCGGATGAAGAGCAGCTCGCGGTACTTGGGCAGCGGCCACATCTCGTCGTCCACGATCATCTCGAGGGCGTCCACGTGGGACCTGATGTCCTCCAGGTAGGGCACGATGACGTCGTGGTACCCGATGGCCCTCTCCCTCTCGCACTCCAGGGTGTCGAGCCTGTCGCACTCGGCCTCCATCTCCACGGCCAGCCTCCTGGCCTCGCTGGTGTGGTGGGCGATGTCCTTGATGATCTGGATCTCCCCGGACGCCACCTGGTCGAACTCCTTCTTGTCGGTGAAGATGTCCTTCATCTTGGAGACGTTGTCCAGCAGGATGTTCTCGTACCTGGTGGAGACGGGGAGGATGTGGTTGGCGGTGAGGTCCGCGAGGACCCTGGCCTCGATCTCGATCTTCTTGGAGTAGATGTCCCAGTTGATCTCGGTCCTGGCCCTCAGCTCGACCTCGTTCATGACGCCGACGGACTTGTACACCTCGACCGTCTTCTTGCTGATGAAGCTGTCGTAGCAGACCGGGGCGGAGGTCTCGCAGTCCAGGCCGCGCTTCTTGGCCTCGACCTTCCACTCGTCGGAGTAGCCGTTGCCGTCGAAGCAGACCTTCTGGCACTTCCTGTAGGTCTCCCTGGTCTCGTCCAGGACGGCCTGGATGACGGGGGACCCGGAGGCGATCCTCTTGTCCACGGCCTCCTTGAACTTCATCAGCTGGTGGGACACGATGGTGTTCAGCACGGTGATGGCGGAGGCGCAGTTGGCGGAGGAGCCCACCGCCCTGAACTCGAACCTGTTGCCGGTGAAGGCGAAGGGCGAGGTCCTGTTCCTGTCGGTGTTGTCGATCAGGAGCTCGGGGACCTGGGGGATGCCCAGGTTGTAGCTGCTCTTGCCCTGGATCTTGACCATGTCCTTGGACTTCAGCAGCTCCTTGAAGGCGCCGGAGACCTGGGTGCCCAGGAAGGACGAGATGATCGCCGGGGGGGCCTCGTTGGCGCCCAGCCTGTGGGCGTTGGAGGCGGTCATGACGGAGGCCTTCAGCAGGCCGTTGTTGTCGTAGACGGCCTTGAGCACGTTGGCCATGAAGCAGAGGAACCTGAGGTTCTCCCTGTCGTTCTTGCCGGGGGACATGAGTCCGATGCCGGACTCGGTGCCCAGGGACCAGTTGCAGTGCTTCCCGGACCCGTTGATGCCGG
>CAYZSQ010000025.1:1959-13129 GCA_964479785.1 uncultured Methanomassiliicoccales archaeon | reverse complement strand
CACATCGACCTGGCCATGCCGGTCATCCACGTGGGGTTCATCAAGGACATCAAGATGCTCCTGGAGTCCACCTGCTGCAAGTGCGGCAGGCTGATGCTCTCCGAGGACCAGATCCAGGCCCGCAGGGAGAGCATGGACAGGATGGAGGAGCTGGGAGGAGGCACCATCGAGGTGAAGAACTTCTCCAAGGAGACCGCCAAGGACGCCTCCGGCAAGGGCATCTGCCCCTACTGCGGCGCCGAGCAGATCAAGATCAAGCTGGACAAGCCCACCACCTTCCGGGAGGTCGAGGACAACCACAAGCTCACCCCCAAGGAGGTGCGCGAGAGGCTGGAGAGGATCCCCGACGAGGACCTGGTCACGCTGGGCATCGACCCCTCCACCTGCAGGCCCGAGTGGATGGTGCTCACCGCGCTGGCGGTCCCGCCGGTGACCGTGAGGCCCTCCATCACCCTGGAGTCCGGCGACAGGTCCGAGGACGACCTCACCCACAAGCTGGTGGACGTGCTGAGGATCAACCAGAGGCTGAGGGAGAACCGCGACGCCGGCGCCCCCCAGCTGATCGTGGAGGACCTGTGGGAGCTGCTCCAGTACCACGTCACCACATACTTCGACAACCAGACCTCCGGGATCCCGCCCGCCAGGCACAGGTCCGGACGCCCCCTCAAGACCCTGGCCCAGAGGCTCAAGGGCAAGGAGGGGCGCTTCAGGTCCAACCTTTCCGGTAAGCGTGTGAACTTCTCCGCCCGTACCGTCATCTCCCCCGACCCCCTGCTGTCCATCAACGAGGTCGGGGTGCCGGTGTTCGCGGCCAGGGAGCTCACCGTCCCCGTCCACGTCAACGAGCACAACATCGAGATGATCAGGGAGATGGTGGCCCGCGGCCCCGCCCCCGTACCCGAGAAGCCCTACCTTCCCGGGGTGAACTACGTCATCCGCTCCGACGGCAGGAGGATCAGGGTCACCGACAGGAACGCCGCCGACGTGGCGGAGGGCATCGAGATCGACTACACCGTGGAGAGGCAGCTGGTGGACGGCGACGTGGTCCTGTTCAACAGGCAGCCCTCCCTGCACAGGATGTCCATGATGGCCCACCGCGTCCGCATCATGGACGGGCGCACCTTCAGGTTCAACCTCACCGACTGTCCCCCCTACAACGCGGACTTCGACGGCGACGAGATGAACCTGCACGTCCTGCAGTCGGACGAGGCCCGCGCCGAGGCCAGGATCCTCATGCAGGTCCAGGAGAACATCCTGTCCCCCAGGTACGGGGGGCCCATCATCGGGGCCATCCACGACCACATCACCGGGGCGTACTTCCTGACCCACAACAACCCCCGCTTCGACAGGTTCCAGGCCATGAACGTCCTGTTCAAGCTGGACCAGAAGCGCACCCCCAAGGGCGCCGACGTCCAGAGCTACAAGAGGGAGCTCATCCAGAAGGGCGACTTCGCCGGGGCCGGCGTGCCCGAGGGGACCGAGGTGGACGACGTCCACGACATGGGGATCGTCATCCCCGAGCCCTTCATCGACGAGAACGGCCAGGAGTACTGGACCGGGAAGCAGCTGTTCTCCGTGGTCCTGCCCGACGACTTCCGCACCACCTTCAAGGCCAACATCTGCCAGAACTGCAAGTCCTGCAGGAAGGAGGAGTGCGAGTTCGACGCCTACGTCAAGATCCGCGACGGGCAGCTGCTCTGCGGCACCATCGACGTCAAGGGGGTCGGCAACAGCAAGGGGAAGATCCTGGACCGCATCGCCAGGGACTACGGCTCCGACCGCGCCGCCAAGTTCATCAACCAGGTCACCAGGCTCTCCCTGGGCGCCCTCATGAACCACGGCTTCAGCACCGGCATCGGCGACGAGGACATCCCCGAGGAGGCCGCGCTGCAGATCAGCAACAACACCCAGGAGTGCATCGACAAGGTGACCGAGCTGGTGGACTCCTACGAGGACGGGACCCTGGAGCAGATGCCCGGGCGCTCCCTCAGGGAGACCCTGGAGGTCAGCGTCATGGGCGTCCTCGGAAATGCCCGTGACGAGGCCGGTAAGATCGCCGGGAAGCACCTGGGTATGAACAACCCCGCGGTCATCATGGCCAAGGCCGGGGCCCGCGGGTCCATGCTCAACCTGTCCCAGATGGCCGGTTGCGTCGGTCAGCAGGCCGTCCGTGGGGAGAGGCTGTCCAGAGGATACTGGAACAGGACGCTGCCCCACTTCGAGAAGGGCGACCTGGGCGCATACGCCAGGGGATTCTGCTCCAACTCCTACAAGTCCGGACTGTCCCCCACCGAGTTCTTCTTCCACGCCATGGGAGGAAGGGAGGGACTGGTGGACACCGCGGTCAGGACGTCCAGGTCCGGATACATGCAGAGGCGTCTCGTCTCCGCTCTGGAGGACCTGAAGCTCACCTCCGACGGGACGGTGAGGAACACCATCGGCACCGTGGTCCAGTTCAAGTACGGCGAGGACGGGGTCGACCCCGCCAGGACCGTCAGGGGCAAGGCGATCGACCTGGACGACCTGTTCGCGGAGGTCCTGGGAGACAGGGCCGACGAGCTGCTCCACATCGACACGAGGGACGTGGGCGGCGACTACGGGTCGCTCGAGAAGGACGAGATGGAGTACACCGAGGACGAGGACAGCGAGGAGTATGACGACCTCGACATGGATTATGACGGCGGAGGTGAGTGACGATGGCGAAGAAGGACACCATGAGGGCCCTTATCAACAGGGACATCAGCGAGGAGACCGCCGCGCTCCTGCTCAGCAAGTACAACTCCCTGGCCGCCATCAGCGACGCCGGCGAGGCGGAGCTGGTGGAGCTCGGGCTCATGGAGGATGAGGCCAGGTCCGTGCTGGCCAAGATCGGGAAGAGGTCCACATCCTCGTCCAAGGTCAAGAAGGAGGTCGAGGAGACCGTCCCGGCCGTACCCATGGAGGAGGTGACCAACTGGTACGTCTACTCCGAGGGCGAGCTCAAGCTCAAGGGCATGATGGAGGAGCTCGGCGTCGAGCTCCCCATGAAGATCATCGTCGACATCGCGAAGCGCATCGAGAACGCGGACCTGGACGACGACACCTGCAGGCAGCTGATCAGGGTCGCCCACAGGATGTACTCGTCCCACCTGATGGACCAGAACGAGTCCGCGGGGGTCATGGCCGCCCATTCGATCGGCGAGCCCGGTACGCAGATGAACATGCGTACCTTCCACTACGCGGGAGTCGCGAACATCAACGTCACCCAGGGTCTGCCCAGGCTGATCGAGATCGTGGATGCCAGGCGCGTGCCCAGCACGCCGTCCATGAACATCCCCCTCACCGGCACTGCGGCGGAGGACGAGAACGTGGCCAAGTTCGTCGCGTCCAACATCGAGATGACGACGCTCCTGGACATCGCTCGCATCGAGACGGACATCACCAACATGAGGCTGATCGTCACCCCCGACGCGCGCAAGATGGAGGCCAGGGGGATCGACATCGACGAGCTGGTGGAGAGGCTGAACAAGGTCAAGGCGGTGCGCGGAATGGTGGTGAGGTCCGGATACGACGTCCACATCACCTCCGACGAGCCGTCCTACAAGAAGCTCCAGACGATGTTCGACGCCATCAAGGGCGCGAAGATCAAAGGAATCGACAACATCACCCGTGCTGTCCTGTCCAAGACCGAGGGGTCCTGGAAGATCATCACGGAGGGTAGCAACCTGAAGGAGGTCCTGAAGGTCGAGGGAGTGGATGCTGACAACGTCATGACGAACAGCATCCTGGAGGTGGCGGACGTGCTCGGGATCGAGGCCGCCAGGAACTCCATCATCCACGAGGCCATGGGGACCCTCGGGGAGGCGGGTCTGGACGTCGACATCAGGCACATCATGCTCGTTGCCGACCTCATGACCAACGACGGATACGTCAAAGCGATCGGGAGGCACGGGGTGTCCGGAAAGAAGTCCTCGGTTCTGGCCAGGGCGGCTTTCGAGATCACCGCCGCGCACCTTCTGCACGCCGCGATGGTGGGCGAGGTGGACCACCTGGAAGGGGTCACCGAGAACATCATCGTCGGTCAGCCGGTCACACTGGGTACCGGCGCGGTAAACCTTATTTACACACCCAAGAAGAAGGGGGATGAAGAATGAGCGATGAGAAAATCGACATCAGCAGGGCATTGAAATCAGCCATCACCACCGGAAAGGTGGAGTTCGGCGTGGACCAGACACTCAAGGCGGTCAAGGACGGGAAGGCGCAGATGGTCGTCCTCTCCAGGAACTGCCCCAGTGCGGAACTGCGCGGCGACATCGGAGTGAAGGTGCACATGTACGAGGGCAACAACATGGAGCTCGGTGCGATGTGCGGAAAACCCTTCTCTGTCTCTGCCCTTGTGATCATCGACAAAGGTAGCTCCAACATCTTAACGCTGTGAGGAACATGTCCGCAGATATCGTACTCACCGAGGACACCCTGAGGTACATCGCTCTCTTCGAGCAGATCACCAAGGCCAACGCCATCGACTGCATGGACACCGAGGAGAAACTGGTGTTCGTGGTCGAGAAGGGTCAGGGGAACATCGCCGTCGGAAAGAAGGGCGAGCACGTCATCAAGCTCAAGGATAAGACCGGGAAGAACATTCAGGTCGTTGAGTATTCGGAGGATCCGGAGCAGTTCGTGAAGAACGTGTTCCACATCTACAGTCCTCAGAAGGTCGTTATCGAGCAGCGCGGAAACATAACGCACGCCACGGTCACCGTGGACCCCAAACTCAAGGGCCGTGCGATCGGCAAGGCCGGTAAGAACCTGCGCATCGCCAGGGACATCGTGAACAGACACCACGAGATCCAGAGCATCAGCGTGGACTGAGGTCGGAGACCCCCACGACCTCCAACCGGTCGGGGACAAACTCTTTACAACAAACCCATTTCCCGCATTCTGGCACATATTTCGGGACGACCGGTCCCGAACAGGTTCTCAGTTCAGGGGCGTGCGCTCGACCTCGAGGCCGTCCGCCGTGGGGTACTGCTCGGACAGGAAGCACTTGTAGCCCACCTTCGGGGCCACCTCCTCCAGCAGGCCCGGGGAGACCTCCAGCCTGTTGTCCAGGACCGCGATCATGTCCTCCGGGACCCCGAGCGCCAGCAGCTCCTCCCTGGCTTGGAGGAGGTCGTCGGCGTAGAGGTACCCCCTGACGATGGTCCCGTCCTCCGTGACCTCCTGGTAGGGCATCCGGATGTGCATGGCCCTGCGGAGGAGCCTCCTGCGGAGCTGCACCCCGTCCTTGAAGGTGGAGGAGCAGAAGTGGACCTGCATCCTCCTGTTCTTCTTCAGCACCGCCATGGCGGTCTCCCTCGACCCCTCGACGGCGGAGGAGAGGTCGTCCCTGACGGCGTACCCGTGGGCATCCATCATGTCCCAGTTGCTCTCGCTGAACTCCAGTTCGTTGAGGTTGACGAAATCCACCCCTATGTCCCTGCAGTACGATACCAGACAGTTGAGCTCGGACTCCTTCCCTGGCAGTGCTGGCACTTCCACCCCGACGACCATGTCGACGGCGTCGGAAACCTCCTTCAGTCTGGTATCGGACATGTGTGTCCACAGGTCCTCCGGGGGATGGAAGCGTATCTCGTCGAGGCCGGCCGCCTGGAGCCTCAGGGCCTTCTCGGGGTCGATGGTGGCGGTGTAGAGGTGTATGTGGTGACCCTTCCCGAAGCGTCCCTTCAGGAGGCGGATCATGTGCTCGGTCCGGTCCATGTCCAGGAGCGGGTCCCCGCCGGTGATCCCGGTGCCAGTGGCGTCCATGGACTCGGCCTCGGCGACGATCTCCTCGTCGGTGTGCACCCGCCCCTCGTTGGCGTAGACCGCGTCCCTGCCCTTCCTCTCCAGGGACACGGGGCAGTAGTAGCAGTTCCACCCGCAGCGGCCGGTGACGAAGAGGACCATCTTGGATCCGTCGATGCAGTGCCTGCAGCCCTCCGCGACCCTGCCGGTGCAGACCGAGCCGCACTCCATCTTCCTGAGCATGGGCGCCCCATGTCCTGATACCTTTAAAAACAATAGCGGACGTCCACCAGGCATGAAGACGGACAGCAGACTCGTCCTGGCACTGGACGAGACGGACGGGGCCAGGGCCCTGGCGATCGCCGAGTCGGTGGCGGATGTGGTCGACGCCATCAAGATAAACTGGCCGCTGGTCCTCTCCGAGGGGCCGGCCATGATAACCAGGCTCTCCGAGCTGTCCGACGTGATCTGCGACTTCAAGGTCGCGGACATCCCCAACACCGTCAGGCTGATCGTGGAGAACGCTGTGTCCAGGGGCGCGTCCGCGGTCATAGTCCACGCGTTCCCCGGGGACGACTCCCTGAGGGCGGCGGTGGAGGCCTCCGGCGATGCCGAGATCTATGCCGTGACCGAGATGAGCCACCCCGGCGGCAGGATGTTCACCGCACCCCACGCCGAGGAGATGGCCCGTCTGGGGGTGGAGTGCGGGGTCGACGGGTTCATCGCCCCGGCCACCCGTCCCGAGAGGATCGCCGCCATCAGGGAGGTCATCGGCGACAGGAAGATCCTGTCCCCGGGGGTGGGCGCCCAGGGCGGCAGGGCCTCCGACGCGATCTCGGCCGGCGCGGACTACGCCATCGTGGGCCGCGCCATCTACGGGTCCGAGGACCCCAGGGCGTCCGCGGAGTCCTTCGCGGCCGACATCCGCACCGTCCTCTGAGACCGTCGGTCAAACCCCCGGCGGCACATCCACCCTCTTATTAAAAATAAGAAAAGCTGGGTCTCACTTAAATAAGAGTTCGGGCATCCCACCGCCATTCTAAAGACGGAGACTTTTAGAATGCGCAAAATCGGTAAAGAGTCAGCCGCATCCGCGCAGACGGGTGCCAGCCGCGAAAATAGCGGTAAAGGGTGGTTGAGGAACCACTGGTGTGCGCTCTCCCTTCTGGCGATCATCATCGTGGCCTTCGCGCTGCGCACGGTGTTCGCATACGGAATCTCCGCGGACGGTGACTTCGCACTGTCCGGAGGAGCGAGTGCACAGTATCATCTGCACATAGTCGAAAGCATACTGAACGGCAGCTACTCCCTGACGGACTCTGCCGTCAACTACCCCGTCGGCGGACTCAACGTGTATCCGCCGCTCATGGACTACATCTGCGCCGGCATCGCCACCGTCCTCATGGGACTGGGCATGTCCTCCGCAGAGGCCGCTTCCGCCGCACTCGCGGGCTTCAACCCCGTGATCGGGACCCTCACGATCATCCCCATCTACCTTCTCGGCAAGGAGATGTTCGACAGGAGGGTCGGGGTCGCAGCCGCACTGGTCTTCGCCTTCCTGGCGCTGCCCATCAGCACGACCGTGTTCTCCAGCGGAAACGCCTACGGCCTCGCAGCGTTCCTCCTGGCCTTCATGTCCCTGTTCGTCCTCAGGATGGCCAGGGCCGTCGATGCCGAGGACCCCTCGAGGAAGGCCGTCCTGATCAACGCGCTCGTGGCCGGGATCCTCCTGCTCCTCGCGGCGCTCACATGGAACGGCTTCCGCTTCGTGGTCGTCCTCCTGGTCGTCGCCATGGTCATCCAGATCGTGGCGGACCGCCTCAGGGGGAGGAACTTCACCAACGTCCTGCTCGGATACGCGATCACAATCCTCGTCGGAACACTGGCGTCCGCGGCGTACTATATACCCGCCGGACTCTGGGACTCGGTCTTCTCCGGACCCTGCCTCATAGCGGTGATCTCCGTCGTGCTCTCATTCATCTTCCTGGCCCTGCGCAAGAAGCCCTGGGTCGTCACCATACCGGCCCTCGCGGTCGTGTTCATCGTCATCTGCGCCGTCCTGGCGCTGGCCTTCCCGGACCTCTACGACGATCTGGTCTGGGGCAACAGCATCTACACCAGCTCCATAATGGAGGAGCTGGCCAGCAGCTACGTGTCCATGTCCAATGTGTCCGCCTACTACGGCTGGCTCACGATGTGGCTCCCCATCTGCTACGCGATCTACAGCACCTACGTCTACCTCAGGAGGGACCGCTCCGCCACCAGGCTGTTCATCACCGTCTGGATGTTCGTGATGTTCTTCGCCGTCTGGACCACCTCCGCCAACGCCGCGGTGGTCGGATCGGTGTTCGCCGTGGGCTCCGCCGTGGTGATCGTCCGCGTCCTGGAGGCGGCCGACCTCAGGGAGTGGGTGTCGTCCATCAGGACCGCCGGCTTCCCCGGCGCCCTCAGGAAGCTGATCAAGCCCCTGCCCTTCGCGTCCGTGCTCATCACGGCGCTGCTCATCGTCGTCCCCAACGTGTCCTACGCCGTGGACGCGGGCATATCCAACAACTCCGATGCCGACTACTACTTCACCGGCAACACCCAGTACACCATCAAGACCGGGGACTCCTACCCAGTGGGGGACCTCTGGGACGAGTACGCCGACGTCGACAAGTCCGGCGCCCTGGCCACATGGATCGACTACTCCTACGACGCCGTGAACCTGGGCGGCTTCGACAGCGTCACCGACACCCTGGGCGGCGGAACCTCCGCATTCGCCCAGATGGTGCTGGCGAAGGGTTCGGCGGGGGCCACCGCGGCCATGATGCTGCGCCTGATGCTCTCCAACGACAGCCTGGACTTCTCCTCCGCGTTCAGAGGGTACGAGGACGTATACGAGACGGTCATCGGATACATCGACGACCCGTCCGCCGCGGTCGACGCCATCGCCGCCGACCCCGACACCTACGGATACGTGGGGTCCGACCTCACCGACGAGAACGCGGTCTACCTGGCCTCCCTCGAGGCCATCACGTCCTCGATGTCCGAGGTCGCCATCATGGAGGCTTACGACTCCGTCCGCGGGATCACCGGCCAGTCCATCTCCTACTTCCTGGTGGACGGCTCCATGCTGCCCCTGCAGTACGGCGACGGGAGCTACTTCTCCACCATCGCCTACTTCGCCGGGTACACCGTGGACTCCTACGGCGCGGCCACCCAGTTCTACTCCTACAACACCTACTACGGCACCACCGTCTACACCGACGCCATCTACGACACCTTCCTCTGGAAGGCCATGATCGGCCCCTCGGCCACCGAGGCGGGCTACAGCAGCTCCTACAGCTACCTCGTGGCCCTGGCTCTGAGCGATGGTTCCGTCAAGGCCGTCCCCGGATACGGGCTGGCAGGCTACGAGGTCGTCTTCTGGCAGGTCCTCTACAACCCCGACTCCGACGCCTCCGTCTCCGACGACGGATGGGTGTACATGGACGCCTACGAGGCCATGGAGCTCCAGGCCCAGCAGGGCGGGGTCATCAACTACCTGGCCTCCATAGTCATGCTGGAGTACACCGGTCTCGACGGTGATGACGACGTCATCCAGGGCGCCGTCACATCCTCCGGCGAGGCCGTGAGCGGGGCCACCGTCTCGGTCTACCAGTACAGCGAGGCCTACCAGCAGTACGTCCTGTACTCCCAGGCCGTCACCATCGACGGCCAGTACGCCGCCATCGTCCCCGCGGGCGACTACCTCGTCCAGATATCCATCGGCGACGCCGTCGTGGCCAGCTACGTGTCCGGAAGCGTCCCGGCGACGATCGAGATCGCGGCGACCTCCGTCCAGGGACAGATCTCCGTCGGAGACGACGTCTACGACGCCGAGGACATGAGGCTGGTCCTCACCGGCGAGGCGTCCCTCGGCGATGGCGACAACGTCATCGACATCAGCATCACCGACGGCACGTTCAGCGTGTCCGGCATCCTGCCCGGCACCTACTCCTACGTCCTGTACAACGAGTCCGGCGACTCCATCGGCACCGGCAGCATCACCTTCGCGGCCACCGACAACCAGGGTGTCTCCATCTCGCCCACGACCAGGACCATCACCGTGACCGTCAACGACTCGCTCGGCAACTCCGTCACCTCGGGCACCGTCTTCGCGGTCAACACCACCACCGGCGCCCAGTTCTCCGCCGAGGTGGAGGACGGCACGGCGGTCATCACCGTCGTGTCCGGCACGTACACCCTCTACATGGGCCAGGGATACGTCTCCCTGTACACCAGCACGGTGAGCGCCTCCAGCAGCAACAGGACGGCGACGGTCACCGCGTACGACGCGGAGACGGTCGTGGTCAGTGGGGCCAGCTCGGGCACCATCCTGACCGTCACGTCCGGAACGTTCAGCACGCTGACCTATGAGATCGACGGCACGATCATGTTCGACGTGCCCGTCAGCCTCGGCACCGACAAGATGCTGTACACCCTGTACGGCGTGGGAGGATCAGGGGTCTACCACGGGTCGTACACCGACGAGGACAGATATGCGTCGGTGACATCTTCAGTCGCCTACATCATCAGCGGAACCCTGCTGGACGGCGAGACCGGTGAGAGCGGGTCCGTCACATTCATCAGCGAGAACGATGAGTACTACACCTTCGCCACAGACTCCGACGGCAACTACACCGCGCTCCTCCCCGGGGGCGATTACATCGTCTACGCTGACAACGACAGCGACATGGTCTACATCGGCAGCTACTCCGTCACCGGTGACGACGATGAGCTGGACCTCGAGCTGGTCGACGGCAGGAGGGTCTCATACACCCTCAGGTACGACCGTGGGACGAGCTCCTCCAACGCCTACGTGCCCTTCGTGCTGGGCGTGGTCCAGTTCACCTATGAGGACGTGGAATACACGCTGTACAGCATGACCAACACCAGCGGAGTGGTCAGCTTCTACGTGCCCGACGACATCGAGGTCACGATCTCCATCAACAACATCGAAGGGACCCTGAACAATGACGCGTTCACATGCACGTCGCTGACCAGGACCGTCTCGTCCGGGACCAGCAACAACTCCGCCACGATCACCATCGAGGTGTACGACGCGGAGGATGAGGATCAGGAGTACTACGTCAACCCCGTGGAGGTGGTGATCCCCTACGACATGACGCTGGTCCACTACGAGGACGACTCCGACGTCGACCCCTCCGAGTACAGCGCCGGCGAGACCGCCACCCTCCGTCCCGGGCAGTACACCGTCACCATCGACGGCTCCACCGGGTACTACTACAGCGGTACCGCCTACATCTACCCCGCACAGAACGAGTTCTACGGTCTCGATGCGGTGGCCGTGGCCATCGTCAGCGTGGAGAAGGCCGACAGCGACTCGATCTCCATCACCAGCGACGGCGGCAGCTACTAC
>CAYZSQ010000025.1:0-1859 GCA_964479785.1 uncultured Methanomassiliicoccales archaeon | reverse complement strand
TCTGTCCGACGGAGTGGTCCGCAACATGCCCGTCGTCTCCGGGGACGCCCCCGAGGACGAGGACGAGGCAGGATTCGAGGCCGCCATCACCGGGGCATCCTTCGCCGACGGCGTGGGCACCGTCACCATCAGGGTCACCAACAACGGGACCTCCGCCATGACCTACATCGTCACCGCCGGTTCCGCCCTGAGCCTGTCCGGGGACGCGTACGTCAACGTCTCCGCCGGTCAGACCGTGACCAAGACGATCACCGTGTACTACAACGCCAGCCGCGTCGCGCCCGGGTCCGACGGGTTCTCCGTCACCGTGTCCGACATCAACGGTTCGGAGTCCCAGGAGCTGGACATCCTCGTCGGCGACGACACCTCCGGGGCCTCGGACTTCCAGGTGTACGCATCCGGGACCGACGGCAGCGAGTACAACGACCGCGTGGGCGCCTACCAGTACATGTACGCGATCACCCTGGTCAACGACAACGTGTACTCCCACACCGTCACCGTCAACGTGTCCAGCGTCCCCAGCGGATGGTCCGTCCTCCTGGTGGACGAGTCCGGCGCCACCGTGGCCGAGCTCGGCACATCGTTCACGGTCTACGGTCTCCAGACCACCGTGCTCTACGTCAAGCTGATGCTGCTGGAGGCCGACGACGACACCGAGGTCTCCGTGCCCGACATCACCGCAACGGTCTCCGTGGACGGGAGCTCCCAGAGGATCACGTTCTCCGCCGTGGACGCCAGCGTCACCACCGACAGCATGAGCACGTCCGGCACCGACGTATACGACGAGCTGTCCGGCATCCCCAGCGGGGTCTGGTTCCTCGTCGCCGTGATTATACTGCTGCTCGTGGCGGTCTTCTGGCTCGCCAGCAAGAGGGGGGTGTTCACACGCTCAAGATGAAAGCCGCAATGGTGGCCCTCGTCATGATGGCGGCGGCCATGATCTGCCTGGTGCCCTCGGACGTCGAGGGTTCCGTGTACCACGACATAACGACGGAGTCGAACGTGATCGGCACCGGCGACGACGCCGAGTTCGACATCGTCTACAACAACACCGACTACGACGGATACGACAACATGAACATGTCCGTGTCCTACACCGCCAGCCTGGTGGACTCCAACGGGAACACCGTCAGCAGCGGGGTCAGCCCCAGCTCCGGGGACCTGGACCTCGGTGTGGCGGAGACCCTCACGGTGTCCGCCCCCGACGACGCGGGCACCTACAGGCTGATCGTCGAGTACGAGGTCTCCGTGACCTACACCGAGACCGACGACGAGGGCGAGACCGAGGAGGTCACCGTGGAGCTGGACGCAGTCCAGGACACCTACACCATCTACGTGGTGGAGCCCATCACCCTGTCGGTGGTGCTGACCAACGGCAGCGAACTCGACCTGAGCAGCTACGGTGTCTACTTCGTCATCGACGGGGAGAGGATCGACGACAGCTACCAGACCATCACCATCGCCACGGAGGGACAGGTCACCGTCACCTACGAGTGGATCACACTCGCCAGCAGCGGGGAGCACACCTTCTACCTGGAGGCGGCCGACGAAGGCAACATCGTCGAGATCGAGGGTCTCGGCGAGGTCCACACCTTCTACATCGGGGACAACAGCTACACATGGCTGGTGGTCCTCCTTGTGGTGGTCATCATCCTGCTGCTCGTCGTCATGGCCTGGGTGTACCGCAAGCCTGTGAAGAACTACGGCAAGCCGAAGTCCAGGCGCTGAAACCTATGAAACAGGGAGGGGGCGACCCCTCCCCCCTTGAATTGTCCCCGCAGCTTCCTCAGTCTACCGTGTCCCGGTCGGGGAGCATGAGGGCCGCCGTGGTCATGTCGGACCTGGTGCGGTCCAGGATC
>CAYZSQ010000024.1:6615-14239 GCA_964479785.1 uncultured Methanomassiliicoccales archaeon | reverse complement strand
CCGAACACCACCGGGACCTCCATGTCGGAGAGCTCCGACATCACGGCCTCCCTGTATGACAGGGCCCCGGAGTAGAACAGCTCCCTGCCGAACACGACCCCCGTGCAGTCCTCCATCCATCCGAGCTCCCGCATCCCCCTCAGGGTCTCGCGCACCCTCTCCTCGGTCATGTCGTAGGTCTCCAGGTACCAGACGATGCCGTCGGCCCCGTAGCGCTCCACGAAGCCCCTGGCGTCGGCGGTGCCCTCCCTCACGAACCACTCCACCACGTCCATGCATCCGCCGATCAGACGGCCGGAGAACACCGAGTCCCCCTGCGTGCAGTCCCAGACCGTCCCCTCGTCCAGGGCGAAGGGCTCCAGCCCGGTCACCCTGTCGGCGAAGCCGGACGCGTGCATGGGGAACGAGCGCTGCGAGGAGCGCCTCCCCTCCAGGAGCTCCAGGGACTGCTCCACGCTGGGATGGAGCGGCTCCATGCCCAGGTCCCCGAAGTTCCCGCAGTACACCGTGGCGATGTCGTGCTCGGCGGTGATCTTGAACAGCAGGGTGGTGTTGTCGGAGTACCCCTGGTACCACTTGGGGTCCGACTCCAGCAGGTCCCAGTCCATCAGGGGCAGCATCTCGTACTCGTAATCTCCGCCGGACGCGGCGAACACCGCGCGGACCTCCGGGTCGGAGACCAGCGAGTCCCACTCAGCGACCCTGCGATTGGCCGGCGCGCTGCGGCCGGTCTCGTCGCACTCGAAGGTGTCCGGAGTGAACCTCACCCTGTAGCCGCGGGACTCCAGCCTCTCGGCGGCGTGCGCGAACCTCGCCCTGTCGGTACCCTCCGTCACGCCCGCGGACGGGGCGGTGACGCCGATGACATCCCCCTCGGAGACGAACCCCGGAATGATCATGAGCATACGGATAATCGCGTCAGTTATAACCGATGCGCCCCATGACCCGTCCATGGCAATTCTATCGGACAGGGACATCATGGAGAGCCTGATGACCGGGTATCTCGGGATCAGCGACTTCTCGGAGAGGGGGCTGACGCCCAACGGCTACGACCTGCGCATCGCCGAGATCTCCATCAGGGGCGAGCAGGAGGTCAGGAGGGAGGGCGTCGTCACCATCCCCCCGAGGACCATGTTCTACGTGTCCACGGTGGAGAGGGTCAGGATGGCGAAGGACGTCTGCGCCCAGCTCTGGCTCAGGACCACGTGGATCAGGAGGGGGGTCATCGGCGCCTTCGGGAAGATCGACGCCGGATTCGAGGGGACGCTCACCCTGGGCGCCTACAACGCCACCGACGAACCGGTGGAGATCCCCATCGGCGAGAGGTTCTGCCAGATGGTGTTCGAGACCCTGAACTCGGAGACGATCGAGGACTACTCCCAGCGCAGCGGCAACTACCAGGGGCAGACCGGGATCACACTGGACCCGCTGAAGAGGTGACCCTGGAATCACACCCTGGTCATGTCCAGGGAGTACACGCTCATGGTCGGGGAGTAGGTCTTCAGCTCCGACCATGAGACCTCCACCGGGGTCCCCCTGGCGGAGGCGTCATCCCTCAGGGAGTCCAGGAACCCGGGGAAGTCGGCCCTCTCGATTATCTTGTACATGTGGGCGGTGCCGCCCACCCTGAGCCTCGGCAGCGCGTACCGGAGGAACCTGTCCGCGATCTGCGGCAGGTTCATGATCACGCGGTCGGCCTCGGGAAGGCCTTGGATCAGAACGGAGGAGTCCCCGGTCAGGGGATGCAGCGCCTCCGCATGGTTCCTCTCGGCGTTGATGCGGGCGAAGTGCTCCGCCTCCGGGTTAAGGTCTATGGAGTAGACCGCCGAGGGGTTCGCCAGATGGCAGATGACCGTCCCGAAGGGGGCCACCCCGCCGAACATGTCCACGATCACCTCGCCGTCCCGGACGAGGCCGGCTATCCTCGACCTCTCGCTGCTGAGCCTCGGGTTGAAGTAGACCCTGGCCGGGTCCGTCCAGAGCCTGACGCCGAACTCCCGGTGGACGGTCTCCGACCCCCCCTCCCCGGCGAGCCTCTCCAGGTCGCGGACCCTGAAGTCCCCCTTGACCCCGTGGTCCCGGAACACTATGCGGAGGCTGCGGTTCACCTCCAGCAGGGCCTCCGCGATGGCCTTCCCGTAGGGCACCAGCTCCTCCGGGAGCTTGATCATGGCCACGTCCCCCACGACGTCGAAGGAGGAGGGCAGGATGTCCCTCAGACCCTCCGGGATGTCGGCCACCTCGCGGTAGTCCGTGGGGCGGTGGGTCTGCTCCTGCATCTCGGCGTCCACCGCCTCGTACCCCCCGTAGGAGTCGCAGAGGACCGGGATGAGCAGGTGGTCCCCGTCGGAGCGTATCCTGGCGCCCAGGTCCAGGAGCCCCTCTGAGAACAGTGCGGAGCGGACCCCCTCCCCCTCGCGCTTGGGGACGCGGATGCAGCGTGTCATGGCTGTGCGATGCCCGTGCCCATCTTAAATGCTACCTCAAAGGGTGTCGTGGCCCTTCCTGAACCTCTTCGGAAGCACGAAGAGCTCTCCCTCGCTGTCGAAGCCCACGGACGCGCTGACGTCGTAGACCTCCTCGATCAGCTCCGATGTTATGACCCTCTTGGGGTCGCCCATGCCCACGATCTCCCCCTTCCTCATGATGATGCAGGTGTCGCAGTAGCGGGCCATCAGGGAGATGTCGTGCTCCGCCACCAGGACGGTCATGTCCTTCTTCACCATGGCGTTGAGGTACTCCATCACGTCCAGCTTGTACTTCATGTCCAGATGGGAGGTGGGCTCGTCCACCAGCATCAGCCGGGGCTGCTGCACGTAGGCCTTGGCGATCAGCACCCTCTGCCTCTCCCCCGAGGACAGGGCGCCCACGGCGCGGTCCATGAGATGGGCCACCCCGAACTTCTCCAGGGCGTCCATCACCATCTCCTCGTCCTCCTCCGGCTCCCACCAGACGTTCTTCAGGTAGGGGTACCTGCCGAGCATCACCGTCTCGAACACGGTGAGCCCGAAGCTGCCCCTGAGCTCCGCGGGGACGTTGGCCACCTTCCTGGCTATCTCCCCCGGGGTCTTGTCCAGAACGGACTCCCCGTCGATGAGGATATCCCCGGACGTGGGGTCGTGGAGCCTGTTGATGCACTTCATCATGGTGGTCTTGCCGCACCCGTTGGGCCCGATGAGACCCACCAACTGCCCGGAGCCCAGGCTGTAGGACACGCCGCGCACCGCGCGGTACCCGTCCTCGTAGGTCTTCTCCAGGTCGCGGACCTCCAGCAGCGGGACCTCATCCATCGTACATCCTCCCCCTCTTGATCAGCAGGTATGCGAACACCGGGATGCCTATAACCGTGGTTATGGCGCCGACCGGCAGCTCCATCCCGTAGTACCCGGTGCGGGCCAGCAGGTCCGCCAGCATGAGCATCACCCCGCCGAAGCATATGGACGCCGGCAGCACCATCCTGTGGTCGCTGCCCAGCAGCATCCTGCACAGATGCGGTATCACCAGCCCGACGAACCCGATCACCCCGCAGAACGCCACGCACACCGAGGTCAGCACCGACGCCAGGATCAGCATCAGCCTGTTGAACCTGCGCACGTTGAGGCCCATCTGCCTGGCCTGGTCCTCTCCCAGGAGCACCAGGTTGAGCTCCTTGGCCCAGAACAGCGGCACGGCCGACAGGAACACGGACAGGAACAGCACTATCCCCACCTGGGCCCAGGTGACCTCGGCGAAGGACCCGTACAGCCAGGACAGGGCGTTGCTGAGACGGTCCCCGGCCATGGTCAGCATCAGCGTCTGCACGGCGGAGAACGCCAGCCCCACCACGACCCCGGACAGGACGTAGTTTATGGCGGACCCGCCGGCCTTCTCCGCCAGGATCATGGTGCACGCGAAGGCGATGATGCCGCCGACGCAGGCGGTTATCGCGGTCAGGAATATGGAGTGGGACGAGAAGAGCCCGAAGAACGTGAAGTCGAAGGCTATCACCGCGATGGCCGCGACGCCGGCGCCGGAGGACACGCCCATGATGTACGGGTCCACCAGCGGGTTCCGGATGATCGCCTGGTAGATGCTGCCGGCCACGGACAGCCCGATGCCCACCGCCAGGGCGGCTATGGTCCTGGGGAGCCTGGAGACGTACACCGTGGTCTCGATGGCGTCCAGCCCCACCCCTCCCTTGGCTATCGCCGAGAACAGGGCGGAATAGGCCTCCACGGGGCTGAGGACGGATGTGGCGCCGACGCACAGGCACAGGGTGAAGGACAGGAACGACAGCGCGGCGCCCAGCAGGACCACGACCTTGAGCCTGTGGCGGCTGCGGGTGTTGTGGGAGATGTCGTCGCCGTGGAGGTAGTGGCGGATGGACCTCCTGATGTGCTCGTATGGATGCCTCTCCCCCTTCCCGAACCTGAACGCCGCCCACACGGCGGCGAGGGCCAGGATGACGATCAGGACGATGATCCCGAGGACGGCTATCACCGGGAGGCCTGTGGCATCGACCTCGTACACGTACTCCTCGAAGCCCCCGGACAGCGCGAATATGCCTGTGTCCGTGCCCCCGAACACCATCCCGTCTATCAGCAGCAGGGGCACCATGTTGTAGTTGCGGACCCCCGCCGGCACGGACGCGGTGCCCACAATGGTCCCGTCCAGGGAGATCTGGTATATCGGATTCGCGGAGGAGTAGCTCTGGGCGAAGATGTACTCGCCGTTGACCAGGACCATGGGCGAGTGGATCTCCGCCAGGCCCTCGGTCATCAGCTCCAGCTCCAGGTCGGACCCGATGCGGTAGAGGGATGTGGACACCCCGTCGGATATGAGCACGTAGATTCCGCGGAAGCCCTCGGTCTCCACGGGCAGCACGTACCTGCCTAGGGTTCCCAGCCCGTCGTCGAGATAGAGGGGCTCCGCCGACCCGTCGTTGGAGTCGAACCGGTAGACCGCGAGCCCGGAGTACGACTGGCTCATGCCCCTCCCGTCGGAGACGGTGGCGTAGATGTAGTAGACGCCGTCGCCCTGGTCCTGCACGGCCATCTGCCCGACGTTCCCGTACACCGTCTCCCTTATCGTGACCTGGTAGACGGTCTCGTCCACCAGGCATTCCCCGGTGTACGCGTCGAGGATGTACATGTGCCCGTTGAGGGCGCCCACGAACAGGTAGCCGTCCACCAGGGTGGGGGACACGAGGTATGTGCTCCCCTCCAGGAGGTACGACCACAGGAGGTTCAGGTCCAGGTCGAAGCAGTACACCATCCCGTTGGAGTGGGTCAGGTAGATGGCCCCGTGGGAGTAGACCATGGATGAGAACCCGGAGTTGTACGTGTAGCCGGTCAGGGTCTGCAGGGCGCCGGACGGGGCGGATTCGGCATCCTGGTATGGCACTCCGCCGTAGGACGTGACGTATCCGTAGTCGTCGCCCGGACCGGACAGCGGGATCCTGTAGATGTAGCCGGTCATGGTGGCCACGTAGATGTAGTCCCCGACGATCAGCGGGGCGGAGGACTCGTAGTTGGCGCCGCTGGTGAAGGAGAACGACCAGACCTCCTCGCCGGTGGATGCGTCGATGCAGACCAGGGTGGCCTGGCTGGATGTCCCCAGGGACACCCCGTACTTCTGGTAGATGTAGCCGTTGGCGTACAGCATCGTGGCGTGGGCGACGCCGCTGTCCGTCCATACGGCCTCGTAGCTCCCGATCTCCGACAGGTCGGTGGTCTGGGAGCCGGAGTTGGCCGCGTCGCCCCTGGACATGGTCCAGGCGTACATGTGGTCGGGGGTCACAGTGGGCCCGTAGCCCTCCGGGTAGTGGCCGATTGCCACCGCGGGGTAGGATCCGATATCATCGAACGAGGACTCGACCCACTCCGACCCGGACCAGAAATAGACCCTCCAGGAGGATTCCGTGGTCAGTCCGGTGGCCCCCGCGGACGAGAGGCTCCCGCCGGATGCGGCGGACCCGGTCACGACGGTGCCGAGGCCGTCCACGGTGACGTCGCCCTCCAGGGAGTGCTCCAGACCCATGGAGTCCAGCGCCGCCGACACCGTGTCTCCGAGGGTGCCGCCGGCGTCCACGTACGTCCAGTCCGTGTCCCCGTCCCCCCAGTCCAGGAGGAACAGCGTGTCCCCCTCGGAAGCGTCGGTCTGAAGCGCCAGTGCGGATGCGGATGCCAGGGCGACCGCCGCCAGGGCGACGGCGACCGCCAGATGCCTGAGATTCGATGATGATGTCATACGTCCATGTCCCTGCTGAATGTGAGATAGTCCTGATAGTCGTCGCCGATGAACATCGGGAGCTCGGTGTCGAATGCCTCCGGGTACAGCATCATCGCCATGAGCTCCGCCACCTGGGCCGTCCTCGGCCCGTAGCGCTGGAACATCTCCGCCGCGCCCTCGCAGACCACGTACACCCTGCCGTTCTTCCAGGCGTCGGTGTACTGCCACTGGGCGGAGAGGTGGCTGTAGAGGTAGTCGTACTCCTCCTGGGTGGCGTAGTACTCCGAGGTTATCACGATGATCACGTCGGGGTTCTGCTGCATTATCATGTCCGACGTTATGTGGACCCAGCCGCTCCAGGCGGAGAAGGCGTTGCCGGCGGACAGCACGGACAGTATCCCGTCCACGTAGGTGTAGCTGCCGGCGACCCAGGGGCTGATGTCGGGCTCCAGGGCCACCATGACGCTCAGGGAGCCGTCGGCGTGGTCCGCCAACACCGACTCCAGGTTGGAGAACACGTACTCCGTCTCCTCGATGAGCTGGTCCGCCGCCATGTCGTAGCCCATCACCTGCCCGGCGATGAAGATGTTGTCCAGGACGCTGGCTATCCCCTCGCCCGCGTACATGACGATGGCGCTGATCCCCACGTCCCTGAGCTGCGTGGCCGTCTGGAAGTGGGAGTACTGGCTCCCGTCGCAGAGGACCAGGTCGGGATTGGTGTCGACGATCACCTCGAAGCTGGGGCTGGTGTAGGTGCCGACCATGGTGATGGACCCGCCGTCCTTCCCCGCCTGCACCGATGCGGGGTAGTCGGAGTAGTAGTCCGCCCCCACGATGGCGTTCAGGGCCCCGATGGCCACCGCGATCTCCGTCACCGTGGGGGACAGGGTGACCAGCCTGTAGGTCTGGGAGAACCCGTATATCGGGTTCCCGGCGGCGTCCACCGCCACGGTGGGCTCCTCCCCCTCGGCCCTGTAGGCCCAGGACGTGACGGTGTAGTCGGACGGGTCCTGGGTGTATGGCGCCTCCAGCTTGGTCCAGGCGGTGCTCCCAGGCAGGACGGCCCACAGCTCCCAGTAGAGCCCGTTGTCGCCGGAGACGTCCCCGTTGATCTCCAGTATGGTCCCGTCCTCGGCCAGGGTCAGGGAGAACAGGTTCTCCTCGCATGCGTACGCCAGGAGGTCCAGGACGGTGTCGTGATCCTCCAGGTCGGCGTCGGTCCAGACCGTGTCGTATTCGCCGAAGTCTATGACGGTCCCCTGGGCCTGGTCGGTCTCGGCGGAGGAGGCCATCGTGCCTGCCAGGACCGCCAGGACGATTCCTGCGACTACGAGGGCCGCGGAGATTATCGTCCTGTTCCTGACATCCAATGGATCACCGTTGTTGTTCGAGAAGAGAGGGGCCGAGGGCCCCT
>CAYZSQ010000024.1:0-6515 GCA_964479785.1 uncultured Methanomassiliicoccales archaeon | reverse complement strand
AATCACCATTGGATGTTTGTTGGATATAGTATCCAACTTGTTCGATATAAAGGGGACGGATGCCGTCCCGGATCCGCGGAACGGGCCTCACTCGTCCTCGATGATCTCCTCGGGTGCGCCGGCGAACTTCACCAGGGCGTACTGCTCCATGAAGTGCAGGTTGCCCGGGAGCACCAGGGTCTGCAGGGGCTCGCCGAGGTCCATCTTCAGCAGGTCCTGGGGGTACCCGGCGAAGACCCTCTCCTCCGGGGAGCCCACCTTGGACGCCACGCACAGCAGGGTCCTGTCGTCGATGAGGTTCTCGCCCCATCTCCTCTCGCCCTCGATCAGCCACTCTATGGCCTGGTGGGCGGTCATGTACCTGAGCTCGTCGGCGCGGATGTCCAGGAGGATCATGGTGTGCAGGCCCCTGTCCTTGTTCTCCTTGATGTGGTCGTAGGGGGACTTGGGGTGGTAGTTCTCCTCAAGGAACGGGAGGGTGACGGTCCTTCCGAACTTGTAGGGCTGCAGCCCCAGGGACGTGGGGCAGGCGGAGAATATGGAGATGCCGTGGAACACCCTCACCGGGATCCCCGCCTCGGCGGCCTGGATCCTCAGGTCCACATGGGTGGTGGCCAGCATGGTGTCGCCGGCGGTGACGAAGCCTACCCTCATCTCCATCGCGTCGCGGATGATGTCGTCGCTCTCCTCCACCTGTGCGCGGTACATGATGTACACGGGCTTGCCCAGGACCCTCTCCAGGTCCTCGACCTTGGTGCCTATGAGCGTGGACGTGTAGAACTCGGCGTAGATCTTGTCGCATTCCCTCAGTGCCTCCAGGGCCTTCACGGTCATGCCGTCGGTGCCGCTGAGGCCGAGTCCCACGAAGATAAGTTCGGATGTCATCGGCTTCCTAATCAGGGTTCGGTATTAAAGCATCCGTGGACGCGTCGCGACGCATCGTCGATCGCGGAGGGGCCCGACGGCACGAATCCGGACGTCCGGTCCTCCTCCCACATGTCCCTGATGAAGGCCGCCGCGAAGAGGGGGTAGTGTTCCACCCCGTTGCCGTCGACACCGATGTTCCCCCTCTCGAACATCACGTGACGCTGGAACCTCGCGTCCGTCAGGGTGTTGGTCAGGGACGGCGCGGTGCGGTCCCTTCCGGACTTCACCTCGACGGCCGCCGTGTCCCGCCCCATGCCGACCACGAAATCCAGCTCCATCCTTCCGGGACTCTTGCGGTTGATGTGGTAATAGCGGGGGACATCCGCCTTCATCAGGCATTCCGCAACCGCGTTCTCCGCCAGGGCGCCCTGGTTGAACGCCGCATCGCCCGAGAGGACCGCCAGCATCGCGCTCCGGTCCCCGTCGTCCATCATGTGCAGGAGCATCCCCGTGTCGGACATGTACGCCTTGAACTGATCCCTGTCCGCGGAGACCGACAGGGGCCTGGATATCTCCCTGAGCTGGTAGCACATGTTCCCGATGCCGGACCCCTCGATCCACAGCAGTGCGCTGCCGTATTTGCGGAACCCGTCTCTGGATCTGCCGTTGTCCTCTATGCGGGAGTACATGAACTTCTTGTTGGACTGGGATAGCTGATGGGGGATCGACTCCAGGGTCCTCCTGATCCTCATGACCTCGGACTCCACGGCGTACTTGATGACGTCGTCCATGTTCGACCGGACGATGTCGTCCAGGGCGTCCGTGGCCCCGGAGATGCCTTCGTCCAGATACCTCGACACGGCCTCGGGCATGCCCCCTACCGCCATGAACTCCGTGAACTCCCTCGCCATCGTGTCCAGCATCGCCGCCTTCATGGGCTCCCGCTGGCGTATGTGCCTCCTGACGTCGCCTATGAGGTCCTCGCCGTACCCCTTGGCCCACAGGAACTCCTCGAAGTCGAGCCCGTACATGCGCATGTGCGTCTCGTAGCCTGTGGGGATCAGGCTCGCACGGCCGTCCGAACCGTCGCTCCTCAGGGGGACGTTGAGAAGGGACCCGGAAGCAACGACATCGTACCTTCCGTCCTGGCAGAACCACTTCAGGGACGCCCTGGCGGACGGGCAGGACTGCACCTCGTCGAAGATTATGAGCGTCCCGCCGGGAACGGGCCTGAACGACTTGCGGAGCTCCAGGATCCGCACGATGTCGTCCACCGTTTCGGCCTCCGTGATGTCGTGCGCGACCCTCCTCTCAGCACTGAGGTCCACGTAGACGCAGCTGGGATAGGTCTTGGCCAGCTCCTTCAGGATGAAGGTCTTGCCGACCTGGCGCTGGCCGCGGAGGAGCAGGGGCTTGTGGCCGGGCTTCGACTTCCATTCCAGCAGTCGGTCGTAGATCTTCCTTCTGAGCATGCGTCCACCGGTTGATGATATGCATTCAAATTATAAATATGCAACATCAAATTCATGTGAAAATGCAGTAAAATTACTGCAAATTCAGATGAAAATGCAGTTGATTGACTGCATACTGATGATTGAGGCCTATCGGCCTTCTTCTCCATTAAGGATAAAGATAAGGATGAAGATAAGGATAAGGAGACGAGTGTATGCTGCAGACCAACATCGAGGAGCTCATCCGCGACCGCACCATAGAGTGTTCACGCATAGAGTACAGAGACGATTGGAACCCCACGGATGTGGCGCACACGATCTGTGCTTTCGCCAATGACATCGAGAACATCGGGGGAGGCTACATCATCCTCGGGATAGCCGAGAAGAACGGCATGCCCGAACTGCCGATCAAAGGCCTGACCAGGGAATCCATCGACAGGATAGGCAAGGAGCTGATGGGGATCTCGGATCTGATGGAGCCCCGCTATGTCCCGAACACATACCAAGAGGTGGTGGATGGGAGGGACCTGCTCGTGATCGAGGTGATCGCAGGCCCGGAACGTCCTTACAGATGCCCGGATTCCATCAAAAGCAAACGCACAGGGAAGTCGTACTACATACGCAGGCTCTCCAGCACCATGAAGGCCGACTCCGATGATGAGCGCACCCTGTTCGACGTGTCCTCCGATGTGCCCTTCGACTGCCGGATCAACATGACGGCCGGATTCACGGACCTCAGGCCGTCACTGGCCTACGAATACCTGTCCAAGGTCAATCCGAAGAAAGCGGAATACGCCCTCGCCTTCCCTCCCGTGCTACTGTTCAACGATCTCAAGATCCTCGGACCGCCTCCGAACAACAGGCCAATCAACGCCGGGATCCTGTTCTTCAACGAGAGACCCGAGCGCTTCATAGAAGGGGCCAGGATAGAGCTGGTCATGATGCCCGACCCGACAGGGTCCGGTATGCAGGAGATCGTCTTCAACGGCCCCCTGGACCTGCAGCTGGAAGGAGTGATGAACTACCTGAGCGAGCAGGTGGTCAGGGTCCTGACCGTCAAGAAGGGGGACACACCGGTAGCGGACAGGATCTGCAACTACCCTCCCGCCGCCTTGGAGGAGATGATCTCCAACGCGGTCTACCACAAGGACTACTCCTCCGGGATCCCGGTGACCGTGACCGTGAGACCCGACAGGATCACGGTGACGAGCGTCCCCGGACCGGATCACAACATAACGGACGAGCAGATCGGGAACTTCGAGCTTCACACGCCGATATACAGGAACGCCCGCATCGGGGATCTGCTGAAGCACAGGGGCCTGGCCGAGAAGAGGGGCACGGGGATACCCACCATACTCGAATCCCTGCGCCGCAACGGCTCCCGGGACCCGGTGATAGAGACCGACCGGGAACGCAGATTCTTCAAGATGACCGTGTGGATCCACGACTCCTTCCTCGATGCAGGGCCCGACACGGACATCCGGCATCCGCCACACGAAGGCAGAAGGGATCTCGAACAGGACATAGTGGAGGTGCTCAGGGACCGCGGCGCCGTCTCCATGAGGGAGCTGGCGGAGATCCTCGGGTACTCGAGGAACGCCAGCAACCTCTACGGATGCGTCAGGGGGCTTGTGGAGAAGGGCAGGGTTGAGTACACGGTGCCGGACAGGATGAGCAGCAGGAACCAGAGGATCCGTCTGAGGCTCCGAGGCGGCCGATGATGGCGTTCGCCGAGGAGGCCGCCCTGCATGTCCGACGCGGCAGAGGGAAGGAATGGAGGAGGGTCCCCCTCCGTTTGGACCCCTCACTGGGGGAAGAAGAACCCGGCGGTCATGCCCAGGTAGTTCGCTCCTGAATAGCCGGGGTACTTGGCGTTCACCTTGGCGGTGAAGTCCTCGGCGGAGGTTGACCCGGAGGCGATGGCCTTCAGGTCCTGGAGGTATGCGATCTTGGTCTCCACGTCCTGCCTGGTCTCGGGCCCGTAGTGGGCGGACAGGAAGATCTCGTAGCCCTTGTCCAGGTAGCCCCGGAGGTTGGCGATGATTGCGTCGGCGTGCCCCGCGCCGGCGACGATGGAGTGGCAGTCGTGTCCCAGCATGTGCATGTAGACGGCCTTGATCCCGGGGACCTCGACCTCGTAGGCGTCGCTGTCGGGGTTGATGACCATGTCGATGCCGGCGATGCTCAGCCTCCCGGCTCCGATCCTCTCCCCGTCCTCGGTGATGGTGGCGTCGAAGGCGTCCCCGAAGGTCCCGGCGAAGCCGTCGATCAGGCCCTTGCCCCCGCCGACGGTGTTGTACTTGTGGGCGCTCTCGGTCATGTAGGACTTGACGCCGGGCAGGAAGTCCCCGGCCGCGTGGTATGCGACGAGCTTGCCCTCGACCTCGATCTTCTCGTCGCTGAGGTACTGGGTCATCTCCTCGATGCTGTTCTTGAAGCAGGGGAGCTCGATGACGACGCCCCTGCCGCCCTTCGTGGTCCCGTCGGGCTTCTCCAGGACGATGACCTGGTCGTCGATGGCGTCCTTGGTGCTGTAGACGTGCACCCTCACGGATCCGCAGTCCATGATGGTCACTTCGCCGCTCTTCAGAGTCACTTTGATGCTGTTCATGTCGATTTCTCCTCGACCGTCTCGGTCTGGGGACCACATGGCCGGGAGGGTATTTGTATCAACCAGAAACTTGGTAGTAACACAGTTACCTACGGGAAACTAAGATGGATATAATCGGGGATGCCGTATCGGGGGAGCATGTACGACGAGAACGAGAGGAGCAGGGACGAGGAGGCCCTCATCCTGCATCTGGCCTCCGAGGCCGGGCTGGGCAGGGTGCCGGTCCCGGACGACCCCGGGGAGAGGTTCCGGGTGCTGCGGTCCCTGATGAACGTCCGCCCGCCCGGGCCCCTGCCCGAGGGCATCCTGGAGATCCAGGACAGGGTGCTGTCGTGGCACGTGTCCCGGAAGGGCGTGGTCGACGCGTCCGGGCTTGACTTCACGGACGGCGTCGCCCTGTGGAGGGGCGACATCACCGCCCTGAGGTGCGACGCCATCGTCAACGCGGCCAACAGCGGCATGCTGGGCTGCTTCTCCCCCTGCCACGCCTGCATAGACAACGCGATCCACACCTACGCCGGCATGCAGATGAGGCTCGAGTGCAGCGAAATCATGGGCGGCGCCCGGGAGCCCGTCGGCCGCGCCAGGGCCACCAAGGGGTACAACCTGCCCTGCAGGTACGTCCTCCACACCGTGGGCCCGATGACCGACGGCCGCCCCACGGATGAGCAGAGGCGCCAGCTGGCTTCCTGCTACAGGTCCTGCCTGGGGCTGGCCCGGTCGATGGGGCTGCGGACGCTGGCGTTCTGTTGCATATCCACGGGGGTCTTCCGCTTCCCCAACGAGGAGGCCGCCCGGATCGCCGTGGACACGGTGCGGGAGTTCCTGGATTCGAACGGGGGATTGGAGGTTATATTCGATGTCTTCACTGACAGAGACCATGAGATCTACGAGCGGCTCCTCGGGTGACGGGGTCGCCATCCTCAGCGGGTGGCTGGACGAGTGCGACACCGTCCTGATAGGCGCAGGCGCGGGGCTATCCACCGCCGCCGGGCACGAGTACGGGGGGAGCCGCTTCAGGGACAACTTCCCCGACTTCATCGCCAGGTACGGCTACGACAACATGTACGCCGCCACGTTCCAGAGGTACGAGTCCCCGGAGGAGCACTGGGCCTACTGGAGCCGGCACATCATGATCAACCGCTACGAGACGGAGGAGAACGACACCTACGACATGCTCCTGGACCTGGTGGACGGCAGGGACTACTTCGTCATAACCACCAACGTGGACCACTGCTTCCAGAGGCACGGATTCGACAAGAAGAGGCTGTACTACACCCAGGGCGACTACGGGCTGTGGCAGTGCTCCGGGCCCTGCCACCAGGCGACCTACGACAACGAGGAGAGGGTCAGGAGGATGGCCGCGGAGCAGAGGGACATGAAGGTCCCGTCCGAGCTGGTCCCGTACTGCCCCAGGTGCGGCAGGCCGATGACTATGAACCTGAGGACCGACGACACCTTCGTCCAGGACAAGGGGTGGTACGAGGCCGCCGACAGGTACAGGAGGTTCTGCAGGGTGGCCCTCAGCGCCGACACCCTGTTCCTGGAGCTGGGGGTCGGCTACAACACCCCCGGGATCATCAAGT
>CAYZSQ010000023.1:0-14471 GCA_964479785.1 uncultured Methanomassiliicoccales archaeon | reverse complement strand
TCCTGGCGGCGGCGGCCAGCCAGGTCTTCTTGCTGAAGGCCCTGATGACTCCGGGAGCGGGGCAGCAGCTGGCGTCCTGGAGGTCGACGAGCTCGACTCCGAGGGCGGCGCAGACCTCCCTGGTGGACTTCTCGATTCCGGGGTACCTGAGGGGTGCGATGCATCCGAGGAAAAACGCGTACTTTGCCATTATACTCACTCCTGTGTGATCTTGTCGAATCCGGTGGCAGTCAGGATCTTGTCGAAGTCGGCCTTGGCCTTCTCGTTGGAGAGGACGGTGGGCGGGATGCCGGGCAGTCCGATCTCCTCCCTGAGGGCGGTGATCTTGTCCTGGACGGAGACGGTGTGACCGAACTTGGCGAGGTTCTTGGCGGTGTTCTTGTGGTTCTCGTACATGTGGCCCTCGGCGACCGCGATGTTCCTGAGGGCGATGACGATGTCCACGATGGGCACCTGCCTGGGGCACCTCTCCACGCAGGTGTAGCAGGTGCTGCACTCCCAGAGCTCCTCGCTGTTGACGATCTCCTCCTTCATTCCAAGCTGAGCCATCCTCATGAGCTTCCTGACCCTGTAGGAGGTCCTCCTTCCGGAGGGGCACCCTGCCGTGCAGGTCCCGCACTGGAAGCACATCTTGACTTCCTCGCCGCCGGCGGCGGCGATCTCTTTCGCGAACTCGGGGTTGGGCGTAACCATAGTTATCGGTCGTCTTGAGTGCCTTGGTCCTATATAATATGGTGAGTGGCCAGCGGGCATCTATTATCCTTTTGGATAATCCCCTTCCTCAGAGGTTCCTGGACACGAGCGCGCGGATCACCCGGGACACGTTGCGGGTCTCCGTGCGGTAGATGGCGGTGATGGCGTGGCGGAGCATGTTCGGGTCCACCGCGCTCTTGAGCCTCAGGTTCCTCCTGGTCAGCAGGAACTCGTCCACGAAGAAGCTCTTGTTGGACCCCAGGAGCTCCGGCAGGGAGAAGGTCTCGGAGTCTATGGTGTACTCCCTGTCCTCGGAGTCCAGGTACATGAACGCCACCCTCTGGGCCCCGTACTTGTACCTGATGAAGGACGGGCCGTTGTCCACCAGGACCATCCCCATGTACCCTATCTCCTCCATCTCGAACTCCTCGGCGTCGAACAGGTACAGCGGGTCGTCGATGATCGCCAGGTCCGCCCGGTCCTCCCTCATCATGCGGATGTTGTACTCGTCGTCGGAGACCACGATGCTGGCGCCCGGGATCTTCAACGAGGATATGACCGACATCGTCAGGTCCTCGGTCACCGGGCTGCAGCAGACCGTGAACCCCCTGTCGGTCTCGCAGCGGTGGCCCATGGACCTGGCCAGGGAGGCGATCCTCTCCCCCTCCTCGGTGAGGACGGAGCCGGCGGGGGTGGTCCTCACCACGGGCGCCCCGGCGGCCTCCTCGATCTGGTGGATGTACTTGTGGACCACCGGCACGGATATGCCCAGCCTCCTGGCGGCGGCGTTCTGGCTCCCGGCCTCCTGCACGGCCAGCAGCGCCTCCAGCTGCCTCACCGTGACGGTCCTGCCGTTGATGACCTGGGAGTTCCTGACCGTGATGTCCATGGCCGAGGGAGTGTTATCCTGGAAGATAACACCTGCTGCCGGCGACCCTCACGTTAAAGTGGATGTCGCCCATCCGCCGGATGGTGTTGACATGACCGGAGTCGAGAGGAGTTCCGAGACCGTCGTCGTGGGGCTGGGCAGCCCGATAATGTGCGACGACGCCGTGGGCCTGAGGGTGTCAGATGCGATCGCGGCCATGGACCTGGAGGGCGTGGACTGCTGCCAGGAGGCCGTGGGCGGGCTGGACATCCTGCCCGTGATACACGGCTACAGGTTCGCGATAATCGTGGACGCCATCCAGACCGGGGAGTACGGCCCGGGCACGGTCATGCTGTTCTCCGAGAGCGACTTCGACGACGTCATCGCCCATGCGTCCTCCCACGACGTCAACCTGCCCACGGCGATGAGGATCGGGCGTCAGATGGACCCGGACATAATGCCGGAGGCCGTCAGGTTCGTGGCGATAGAGGTGCAGGACATCAACACCGTCACCGAGACCATGACCCCCGAGGTGGAGGCGTCGGTGGACAGCGCCTGCCGGGCGGTGCTCCACATCATGGGGGAGCTCACTGGCAGAGAGCCGAGGCGTCGTATCTCCTGATCTCCCTGTTGCCCCTGCCCAGGACCACGGTGTTCAGGCGGTCCCCCCTCAGCAGGTCCCCGGCGACCCTCATGACGTCGTCCTCCGTCACGGCGTCGATCCTGGCCAGGCGCTCCTCCAGGGTCTCGGTCGAGCCGTTGAGCATGTGGTTCACGCCCAGCCTGTAGAGGCGGTGCTCGGTGGACTCCATGCTGCGGACGTTGGCCCCCTTCAGGAGCCTCTTGGCCCTCTCCAGCTCTCCCCTCTCCAGCCCCTCCCGCAGGAACTCCGAGATCACCGACGCCACGGTCTCCATGGCCTCGATGACGTTGCGGTCGGTGCAGGACATGTACGTCGCGAGGGACGAGGCGTCGCTGTTCTGGGACACCGTGGAGTAGACGGAGTACACCAGGGCCTTCCTCTCCCTGACGTTCTGGAACAGCCTGGAGCTGGTGCCGGACCCCAGCACGGCGCTGACCATCGACGCCGCGGTCCTGTCCGGGTGGGACGCCCCGTAGGACGGGAAGCCCATGGCCACGTGGCAGTGCTCCGCGTCGCCTTTGACGAACCTGTACTCGGACCCGGGCGCGGGCGGGGGGCTCCGCCGGTTCCTGGCGCCCCCGGACATGCCGTCCAGGGTCTCCTCGGCCCAGCGGACGGTGTCGTCGATGTCCACGGACCCGGCGGCGTACACCGCCAGGTTGGGGATGCGGTACCTCTCGTCGTAGTAGGCCCGGAGGTCCTCCGAGGTCAGGCCGGCCACCACCCCCTCGTCGCCGCCCTCGTCCTGCTCCAGGGGGTGGCCCCTCCAGAGGACGGACTCGAACAGGTCGCGGATGTAGCTGTCCGGCTCGTTCCGGATCATGCTGAGCTCCTGGAGGACGATCTTCTTCTCCAGCTCGGTATCATTTTCGTCGATGAGCGGATGCGCCACGATGTCCCCCACCATCTCCATGGCGGTGGCGGCGGTCTCCCTGATGGTGATGCCGTAGTAGGCGGTCATCTCCCTGCCCGTGAAGGCGTTGAGCTCCCCGCCGGCGCCCTCCATCTCCTTGGCCATCTGATAGGAGTCCCTGGTCTCGGTCTTCCTGAACACCGTGTGCTCCAGCAGGTGCGACAGCCCGAGGATCCCGGGATGCTCGTCCCTGGACCCCGTGGCGACCCCCACCATGAACCCCGCGCTCTGGCTCCCGGGTATGTCCTCGACGATGACCGGGATGCCTCCAGAAGTGGTTGCGGAAAAGATTCTGGAACCGCTCATGGAGCCCTGGTAGGAAAGCACTTCTTAAAATACTTGACGGACATTACGGCCATTCATGGCAGTCAAGACACTCAGATACGAGGATCTGGGCCTGGAGGACCCCGTCGCCGTCATAGGCTTCCCCAGCGTGGGACTGGTCAGCTCGATCATGGCCAACTACTACGTGGGGCAGCTGGACATGGTCCCCGTGGCCGGGTTCGCGGCGCAGGAGATGCCCCCGTACTGCCTCGTTAACCGCGGCAACGCGATGCCGCCGGTGAGGGTCTACGGCAGGAGGCACACCACCAAGACCGGCAGGGACGTGCTGGTCTGCCTCTCCGAGTACGCGCCGAAGCCGGAGGACGCCTTCGAGCTGACGCAGGCGATCCTCACCTACCTGAAGTACATGGGCGTGAGGGAGGTCGTGTGCCTGGACGGCATAAACAGGACCTCCGACGACGACCGGCCCCTGGTCTGCGGGTCGGGGCCCGGCACCTCCAGGATGATGAGGAGGTCCAAGCTCACGGTCATGGAGAACGGCATGGTGAAGGGCCTCACCGGCATCATGCTCTACCTGGGCCCGGAGTACGGCATGGACGTCACCGCCGTCCTCGCCCCGGCCAACCCGTCGCTCCCGGACCCGGGGTCCGCCGCCGCGTTCATACCCGTGGTGTCCTCGATGGTCCCCGGCCTCAGGGTCAGCCCCAAGCCCCTGCTGGCGGAGGCGGCCGAGATAAGCAGGAGGTTAGCCGAGGCCATGGAGGACGACTCCGACTCCAACAACTACTACGGCTGAGCTGTCCTTATAAACGCGGACCGTATGGTGCTGAGCATGGAGCTAGTCCCTTCCAAATTCTTCATAACCCACAGCTCGGCGGTCAGCGAGACCTCGGACCTCAACGCCTTCGACAAGGCGCTGATCTCCGCGGGCATCGGCGAGCAGAACCTGGTGTCGGTGTCCTCGGTGATCCCCAAGAACGCCGAGAGGGTGGAGCCCTGCGAGATGCCCATGGGCGCGGTGACCCACTGCGTCCTGGCCCAGATGAGGGGCACGGAGGGGGAGACCATCGCCGCCGGCATCGCCTACGCCTACAGGAGGGACGGGATGGGGGGCTACGTGGCCGAGGGCCACATCCACGGCTCCGCCGACTCCCTGAGGGAGATCCTCAGCTGGAAGATGGACGAGATGGCCCGCATCAGGGGGATCGAGTTCGAGAGCATCCAGTTCGCCACCGAGGAGCTGGAGATCCCGCTGGACCACTACGGCTGCTGCGTGGCCGCGCTGGTGTTCTCCGAGTACAGGTGATGGCATGTACGGGCTGGTCAGGTGCGGGGTCTGCCACAGGCCCAGGGTCGTGGACAGGTCTTCAGACGAGTCGAAATGCCCCTACTGCGACTGCGTCCAGAGGACGAAGGACCTGTTCTGCTACTACGAGTCCGAGGACCAGGGCGCCGTGCGCGAGGCGCTAGCCCAGGCCACCGGCTTCGTCCCCCCTGACATGGTCCGGAAGAGGCAGAGGATCGCCGACGCCGACCCCTACTCCACCATGGTCTACCGCTACGAGCACTGCTCGGACCTGGAGGAGCGGATGGTCATCCTTGCCGAGGGGCTGACCGCCATAAAGGGCACCTTCACCCTGGACGACGTCAGGGAGGTGGCCGGGGACCGGGCGGAGAAGATGGTCTCCGCCATGCTGGACCGGTGCATCATCTCCGAGGTCCGGATCGGGGTCTACAGGGCCTGATCACTTGGGGATGTCGTCCCTGCGCCTGCCCTCCATCCTGAGCACCTCGCGGACGATGCCGGAGAGCCTCTGGCACATCGTCCTGTAGTAGACGAGGACGCCGAAGAGCACCGCGACGACCAGGCAGGCGTAGTACACGTACGCACCGCCGATCGCCCCGCCCTGGAGCATCACGGTCAGCAGGATGTTGTAGACGATCAGGGGGATCGCGGACTGGAGGGCGAACTCCATGACCCTGTGCCTGGCTATGCCCTCCCCCACGGTCGTGCCGCAGGAGCCGAGGACCAGCGCCATCGTGACGGAGATCACGACCAGGACCACCACGGAGAAGTCCCACTCCTCGATCGCGGATGCCGTGATGAAGCATAGCCCGGTCGCAATGCCGCAGGACATCCCCAGCCCCAGGGCGTAGCCGTAGAACACCGAGTCCGACTTCCCGCGGAAGCGCCTCAGGTTCATGACGACCACCATCACCATGACCTCCAGCACGGCCAGTATCACCATGTACACGATGTTCGTGGCCAGGCTCATCCCGTACAGCACGAAGAACAGGATGGAACCCGCGATCATCCCGACCACCAGTAGCATGAAGAACGTGGGGTCGGAGAAGAAGGGCTGCTCCACCCTCGGGTACGTGTAGTTGCGGACCCCCAAGTACATCAGCGCCAGTGCCGGCGCGATGCCGAGGACCATGGCCAGGCCGAAGATCCAATCCATGCGCGTGGATAGGAGGTGCTATTTTAAGGATTGCGCGGACCTGCTTCGGCGGCGCCGTCCATTAGCTTGTCGTAGTAGTGGACGACCATGCAGGACCTCTCGCACCTCCCGCAGTGGTCGCACCTGTCCGGGTCCACCCTCATCCCTCCGGACATGGAGATGGCGCGCCTCGGGCATCCCTTGGCGCATATGCCGCAGGAGGTGCACATCTGCGCCCTGATCAGCGCCTTGACCGCCCTCTCGAACACCCTCCTGGCGTCCGCCTCCTCCGGCGCGTTCACCGAGACCTGCCCTCCGCCGAACAGCCTGGCACGTCCGTACGGCGACCTCAGCAGGGCGATCTCGTACTCCCCGTCGTACCTCACGTCGCCAGCCGCGCGGAGGGCGTCGGCCACGTAGGAGAAGTCCCGGGACCTGGGAACGGTCACCACCGCCTCCACCGAGTACCCTCCCGCGGCGCAGGGGGACGCCCCCTTCAGCATCCTCATGGACGGGCCGGAGACGGCCTTCGGCCTCAGGTCCACGCCCATCTCCTCGGACAGCTGGACCATCTTGGGCGGCAGCACCTTCCACCTCCAGAACCCGGCCTCCACGTACTCGGGCGGGAGCCCCCTTGACTCCGCATAGGCACGGAGGTGCTCCTCCCACCTGCCGTACAGGTCGGGATGGATCCTGCCGGTGTTCCTCCACTCGCTGGACAGGCAGGACGGGCACAGGTAGCAGCCTATCCTCTCGAAGTCCCTGTCGTACAGCGGGTTGTACTCCAGGCCGTGGGACAGGATGTAGAGCCAGACCTCCGCCGCCGTCCATCCCCTGATGGGATTGAGGTTGATCTGGTTGGGCACGAACGGGTTGCGGGTGACGAGCCCGATGCCGGAGCGGGCGTAGGACTCCAGCCAGCGGTTCCCCTCCACGGTCACCGTGCCGTCCGGGTACTCCGTGTCGATGAGGTCGGTGATGGGTCCGAGCTTGCAGACCTTGCAGCACCACCTGAAGTCCTTGGCCGGGGGTCCGAAGGCGTCCACGTTGTCCCAGAAGCCGTTGCCGCCGGATGCCACATGGAGCCTCCTGCCGTGGGCCTCGGCGAACCTCCTCACGTACTCCGCGGTCTCCGGGAACTCCAGGCCGGTGTCGATGTGCATCAGCTCCACATCGGGGCAGGCCCTGGAGGCCAGCCCGTAGGCCACCAGGGAGTCCTTGCCTCCGGAGAAGGAGACCGTCACCGGCAGGCCGGAGACCCTCGGGTCCTCCAGGAAGCCCCGGATCTCCCTCACCGCCCTCCTCTGGATGCGCCTGAGGTGGTCGCGGTTGCACTCCACGAATGTGGACAGATCGGCCTCCGGCACCTCCCGGGGCGGGGCGGGCTGGTCCAGTCCGCGGACCTTCAGCGCCCTGGGGGACGCCCTCATGTCCGAGGCGTCCTCCAGCGCCACCGCGGGCCCCACCCTCCGGCCCTTGCGGACGATGATCGGGTCCCCTCTGCGGATGTCTCCGACGATGTCGTTCAGGTTCTCCCCGGGCACGGTCTTTCCCTTGAGGTGCCCGGACATGCCCCAGAACCACACCACGCCCCTGGTGGCGACACCGTGGAACATGTCCGCCCCGGGCTGCCTCAGCTCCAGGACCATCCTGTCCAGGCGGAGGTCGAACCTCGCCACGCCCAGGACGGAGCCGTCGGCCACGATCTCGTCGGTGCGGTCCTCCCCGGGGACCTTGTTGAGCCAGACGGACCGGCCCCTCAGCGGGGCGTCGGTGCCGAAGGCCTCCCTGAACAGACCCAGCACCATCTCCGTGGAATCGCCCATGCAGGGGCGGATGTCCCCCGGGCTGTTGATCCTGAACTCCCTCCCGGAGGAGCCGCAGCGGGAGCAGGAGTCGCCGAGCAGGAGGGTCCCGCAGCTGTCGCACCATCCGCACGTCTCCTTCCCGTGGGCTATGTTCCGGGCCATCGGCCGACTGATTCGGGTCCACCTTTATAACTGGTGACCTGTTCCCATAGCTCATGCAGGACCCGTTCGGAGAGAGGGACGAGACCCAAGCCGACCCCGTACACGGGAGGGGCATGTTCAGTAGCAAGGAGATCCGGGACATCGTCCTGTCGATGGCCATCCTCACCGTGGGGGTCTTCATCCTCTCGACAGGACAGATCTCCCGGATATCCTGGGCGACGGGATTCGGCGTTGCCGGTGCCTTGGCGGTGCTCTTCGCCATCAGCCTGGCAATCGTCGTCCTATCCTTCCCGCTGTATGAGCTGGCCCACAAGTTCGTGGCCCGGAGGTATGGGATGCGGTCGGAGTACCGCATGGACCTGCTGGGACCCATATTCGTCCTGATAACCCCGTTCATGGGGTTCCTCTTCGCTGTCCCCGGGATGGTCTACGTCCACGGATGCGCGGATGCGGGGAAGAACGGGAGGATCGGCATGGCCGGCCCGCTGGTCAACATCGTGCTCGCGACCATCGGCCTCGCCGTCTCCATCATCCTCCCGGATTCTTTGACCAGGACCGAGTACCTGGTGTTCGTGGTGGCGTCCACAATGCTGCTGTTCAACGCGTCCATGGCGACATTCAACCTGATCCCCTTCGGACAGCTGGACGGCAAGAAGATCCTGTCCTGGAACATAGGCGTCTGGGCGTTCATGATCGCCATACCGATAATAGAGTTGGTCTACTACTTCTTCTACCTCTGAGCATCGAGGGCGGTTGTCCCCGGGATCGTCGCACCATCCGCGCGTCCCCTTCCGTATGCGATGCTCCGGCCATCGGTCGAAGGGCCCTGGTTCACCTTTATAACCGATGACCTGTTCCCATGACTCATGCAGGACCCGTACGGAGAGAGGTACGAGATACACGTCAACCCCGGATACGGGAGGAGCAGGTTCAGCCGCAGGGAGGTCATGGACATCGCCGTGTCGATGATCGTCCTGACCGTGGCGTTCGTGATCCTCAGACGCGGGATCGCCAGCTCCGAGTTCTTCGTCGAGAGATACGGCAGCGCCGGCGCATGGGCGATGCTCTTCGGAATCTGCCTGGTGCTCGTCGTGGTGTCCTTCCTGCTGCACGAGTTCGGACACAAGTTCATGGCCCAGAGGTACGGGATGTGGTCGGAGTACCGCATGTACCCCACCGGACTCCTGTTCACGCTGGTGACGTCGCTGTTCGGGTTCCTCTTCGCGGCCCCCGGGGCGGTATACACCCGCGGATGCCTGGACTCGGACCAGAACGGGAAGGTCAACATGGCCGGGCCCCTGGTCAACATCGTGCTCGCCCTGATCAGCGTCGTCGCCCTGGCCGCCCTCCTGGGCGTCTGCACGGAGGCCAACGGCATGGTCATCATGACCGGGACGGAGTACATAGTGTTCCTGGTGATGTCCATGATGCTGTCGCTCAACGGATTCCTGGCGGTGTTCAACCTGCTTCCCATCAGGCCGCTGGACGGGAGCAAGATCCTGCCCTGGAACAAGGCCGTCTGGGCGGCCATGATCGTCATCGCTGTGGCCGTGCTCGTGTACTACTTCTACTTCCTGCCCGACACTGTGTACATATGGGGATGACGGGAGATCCCGAACGACGTGATCGTCGCCGAGTACAGGTCGAGGATGTCCTTCCCGATGGTCCATCCATTCTGACCAGGTCCATGGCCGTCTCGGGCAGTCCGACGAGGTAGTCGTTGACGTTGAGATACGTCACGTCGCCGTGCCTGCATGCCTTCCCGCGGTACAGCACGTACCTGCCCATCACCCTCCCGTACCTGGACTCGACATGCTTCGTGATGCTGTCCTTCCTGAGATGGCGGGTCTGGGTGGTGTGGGGGGTGTCCGAATGCTTGACCTCCACCAGCGCGCAGACCTTCGACTCCCGGTCCTGGACGACCATGTCCACCTCGCCGGCGTCCGTCAGGAGCTTGAACGGCCTGAGAGAGCGGCCTGCGGAAATCTGCGTCTCGTACAGCACGATCTCCTCCAGGATGTGCCCCGCGACCGTGTCGAGGGCCATGCGGCGCACCGCCTCCCTCTCCTCGATCGACAGGTCCCAGATCACCGGATCGGCCATGAGCGCATCCACCAGGGCCTCCGCCTGAGAGTACCTGAGCCCGGGCTGGACGCAGATCGAGTACACGGATGTGTCCAGTCCGCCGTCCTCCGCATCCACCGGCATGGGCTTCATGACGTCTATGTCGTCCAGGTACTCCCTGAGACTTTCCACATGCCCCTGGTCCAACGGGACCCTCCTGTCGTTCCTGTCGAGGATGCTGAGCGTCTCCTTCAGGCGCATGACCACCGCCTCCGCGTCAACATGGCTCAGGACCTCCTCCCCCACCTTCCCGGACCTCTGCAGATTTCTCATCAGATTGGCCATGTCGGTGGACCTGAAGTCCTCATCCAGGACGAGCAGGAGGAACCTGTGGTTCATGTCCTCCACCACGCGGTTGACGGCTCCGACGAACTCGTTGTTGCGGTACAGGTCGTACAGCCGTCCGAAGCGCTCCCCGTTCCTGTAGTTCCTGAGACTGTTCTCGATGTTCTGGCTTATCGCCAGGCCCACGTACGCCTCGGTCTCCTCGCGTGTGTCGAAGGCCGTGAGGTCTTGGTAGGTCGATGGGTCTGACAGGTCCATGCCGCCTCCGCGCAGGATGCCGCCGTACCGGATGTAGTCGTCGATGTCCTCCGTCCCCATCAGGCGCCTGTGCTCCCTGTATGGGATGTGGGTGGTGTGTATCATCACCGACCGGCCGTAGATGTAGTCCCTGGAAGCCAGCCAGAATGCCAGCGAGTCGGTGCCCGTGAGGACCACCCTCATGCCCGCGGAGGCGAAGACGTCCGAGAAGAGGTAGCTGTACTCCGTGAAATCCCTCATGCGGGTGACCTCGTCGATGAAGACCGTGGTCACACCCCTGCCACGGAGGCTGACCATGTCCCTCCTGAGGTCCGGGACGGTGTCGCCGGGGCCCACGTTTATCAGCGCCGTGCGGGACAGCTCCCCGTCGGACATGTCCTGCATGGCCTGGTACATCATCATGGTCTTGCCGGTGCGGCGTAGGCCGTATATGATGCAGACCGTGGGATCCCTGCGGCCGAGGTATTCCTTGAGCCTGGCGTAGCACCCCCTCCTCTCGGTGCCCTCGGCCAGGGCGATGTAGTCCAGGAGGTCCGATCCGACCGCGACCTCCGTCCTGTACGGCTCGACGGAGAGTGCCGACTCCAGGTCGCGGAGCCTTTCCTGGAGCTCCCTCCGGCGGTCGATGGCCGCCCTCAGCTCCTGCAGGTCGTCCGCGCGGACGTACTTGGTGTGCTGCTTGCCACCCTCGTACCACTGGTGGTAGTACCTCTCCTTCCCGTTGATGACCTTCACCGAGATGTATCCCGGCGGCAGCCGGAGAATCTCCCTCTGGATCTCCTCCCGGGATTCCTGTCCGTCCCTGCCTCCCATGGTGGATATAACACTGTAACCTGATTAATGTGTTACTGTGTTATTCATTCCGGAACACGTCTCCGTGGTCTCCGACGGATCATCCGGGACTGCCACCGGATGTCCCCAGTCCACATCGCAGCGGCGCCCTCGATTCCTCAGACATCCGATCGGCACCACGTAGACCCCGTCCTCCCTGCGATACGCGTACCCCGTCATGGTGACGACGGCCAGGAAGCTCGGCGGGGTGACGACGATGTTCGCCAGCCGGAGCAGGTTGCGGGCCCCGTCATCCACGCTGGTGACGCCCATCTTGACCTCGATCGCCCCCCATCTGCCGTCCCAGAGCTGTATGACGGCGTCGACCTCCAGGCCGTTGTTGTCCTGGTAGTAGTACACCTTGCCGTCCAACATCTGAGCGTAGACGCGGATGTCCCTGATGCACAGGTTCTCGAACAGCAGCCCCATCGTGCTCATGTCGTCCATCATCCTCTCGGAGGACGACCTCAGGGACACTGCGGCTATGGACGGGTCGACGAAGAAGCGCTTCGGGGACTTGCGGATGGTCGCCTTGGAGCGCAGCTCGGTGCTCCATGCGGGGAGGTTCTCGACTATGAATATCCTGCGCAGGGCGGAGATGTAGTCGGAGATGGTCTTCTCCGAGATCATGGTCTGATGCTTCTCCACGTCCAGACGTATCGTCTTCAGAGATGCGGTCGTGGCGATGTTCCTGGACAGGGACTCGATGAGTTTGCGGACGTTGTCCGCATCCCTCCTCACCCCGTCGCATGTGGATATCTCCAGATCCGCGATGGAATCGATGTAGCCGGACATGACGGTGGCCACCATCCTCTCGTCATACCCTATGGTCTCCGGCCAGCCGCCTCTGATTATCAGGTACGCCGCATCCCTCAGATCCATGTCCGAGCTCCCGCTGATCTCCTTCCCGTCGAACAGATCGGACAGTGAGACGCTCCCGTCGGAGTCCCCCGACTCGTAGAGGCTCATGGGCCGCATGTTCACGCGCAGGATCCTGCCGGTCCCGCTGTGCAGGGTCTTGGCCACGGATGTGGCGGAACCCGTCAGGATGAACTGGCCCTTCTCCCCGCGGGAATCCACCTCGGTGCGTATGGAATCCCACACGGACGGGATGAGCTGCCATTCGTCGATCAGGCGGGGCACGTTCCCGGAAAGGAGCTCGCGGGGATTCACACCGGCGATGCGCACGGCATTGTTGTAGACCGCCGTATCCCCGAGCATGAGAGTGCTGCCGGCCTTCCGTAGCGCGGTCGTCGTCTTCCCCGACCATTTCGGCCCCTGGATGACGATGGCCCCTGAACATTTTAGGAGGTAGTCCAGATAGTCATCCATCAGACGGGGTATGTAGTCCATACGTATTCATGAATGTGCCAGTATTTTTCACTTCCGCATTTGGAGCGATTTTGCTTCCTCATTTGAAGTGATTTCACTTCCGCATTTGGAGCGATTTCACTTCCGCATTTGGAGCGTCCCGCCACGGAATCCTGAAGACGGACGGAGATGGGGAAGAAAGGAAAAAAGTGGAATGGCGGGGCGGCCCCCGCCGGTTTCACATGAAGTCGGGACAGGGGTACCTCAGGTTCCTGAGGATGCTCCCCTCCCACTGCTCCAGCTTCCCGGGGTTCAGGATGTTCTCCGGGTCCATGGCGGCCTTGATGGCCCTGATGCTGGAGAGGACGGACGACCTCTCCTTCTGGAAGTTGGGGGCCTTGGCTATGCCGACGCCGTGCTCACCGGTGACGGTGCCGCCCAGTTCGATGCAGACGTCGAAGATCTCGTCCACGGCCTTCACCCCGCGCTCCCACTGGCCCTTGTCGGTGGCGTCGATGACCATCTTGGTGTGGAGGTTCCCATCGGAGGCGTGGCCGTAGGTGGCGATGCAGACGTCGTACCTCTCGGCGATCTCCTGGAAGGCCTTGACGGCCTCGGGCACCTTGGACACGGAGACGCCCATGTCGTCCGCCAGGGACACGCAGGCGTATCCGGGCTTCAGGGCGGAGAGGGACGTCATGACGGACTTCCTGGCGTCGGTCCACTGGGCCATGAGCTTCTTGTCCTTGGTGGGGATGACCTCGACGGCGCCGATGTCCCTGGCGATCTCCTCGACGATGGCCAGGTCCCTGTCGACGATCTCGTCGGTCTCGCCGTCGACCTCCACTATGCACAGCGCGCCGCAGTCCGGCAGGGGGTTGCCCCTGGCCTTGTTGACGGCCTCGATGCTGACGCTGTCCATGAGCTCGCAGGACGAGGGGATGAGGGGCTTGGCGATGATGGCGGAGATGCACCTTCCGGCGTCCTCCACGGTCTTGAAGCAGCAAAGGCAGTTGGCGGCCTTCTTGGGCTTGGTGGTCAGCTTCAGGGTCACCTCGGTGATGATCCCCAGGGTCCCCTCGGACCCGCACATCAGGCGGGCCAGCTGGTAGCCGGAGGAGTCCTTGATGGTCCTGGTGCCGCACCTGACGATCTCGCCGTCGGCCTTCACGAAGGTGAGGCCCATGACGAAGTCCCTGGTGGCGCCGTACTTCACCGCGCGCATCCCGGAGGCGTTGTTGGCCACCATCCCGCCGATCTGGCAGGCCTCGGCGGACCCGGGGGACGGGGGGAAGAAGAACCCGTACTTGGCCAGCTCGTCGTTGAGGTCGTTGTAGACCACGCCGGCCTCCACGTCCACCCACAGGTCGGCCACGCTGACCTTCTTGATCTTGTTCATCCTCTGCATGGCCATAACGATGCCGCCCTTGATGGGCACCGCCGAGCCGCAGAGGCCGGTGCCGGCGCCGCGGGGGGTCACGGGGATCTTGTTGGCGTAGGCGATCTTCATGACCTCGGACACCTGCTCGGTGGTGCGGGGCTGCACCACGATGTCCGGGGTGTTGTGGAATATGGAGGCGTCGAATCCGTAGGTGTACAGGACTGCCGGCTCAACCGAGTAGCCCTCCTTGCCCACGATCTGCTCGATCTGGTCGATGATTTTCTGGTCCATGAGTGGAACACCTCTTCTGAAACATTGAGCCGATGGCTCCCCTCGTTCTTAATAGGTTGCGCGCGGGAACGGGCGCTTCAAGAGCGGTTTCCCCGATGCCCCGCATCACCGATGGACGTCGACCGGGCCGTTGGTACCTATTTATAATTGAACCATCTGCGAAGGTCCATGAAATCA
>CAYZSQ010000022.1:0-14687 GCA_964479785.1 uncultured Methanomassiliicoccales archaeon | reverse complement strand
CCGCCAAGGTGGACCAGTACCGCGGGGATTTCATCGGGGACTCGCTGAACGAGGAGTTCATGAGGAGGGTGGAGGACATCCGGCGCAGGTACCCGGACCCGCCCAAGAAGCCCAAGAAATCCAACAGGGGCGGCGGCAGGAACAAGAGCCAGCGCAAGAGGCGCTGACACATCTCCGCCCGGGAGGCGGGAAGGGACGCAAAATGGTTATATCCGCGCTGTCGATGGGGTTGCTGGATAGCATGAGGTCAACTTCGACGGACCTGCGTATCATCCGCTCCCTCGGGGGAGTGAACGTCCGGCCGTGAGCCCGGGAACAGAAAAGGATAGTGAGATCAATGTGGGAGATGAAAGAGATCAGGGAACTGAAAGAGGGAAGGTACGTCAACGTCGACGACGAACCCTGCAAGATCGTGAAGATCACGACCTCCAAGCCCGGGAAGCACGGATCGGCCAAGGCCAACATCGACGCCGTGAGCATCTTCACCGGTGCGAAGAAGTCCATCGTCGGACCTGTGAGCACCAAGGTGCAGGTCCCCATGATCGACAAGAGGAAGGGGCAGGTCCTGTCCATCACCGGCAACGAGGCCATGATCATGGACCTGGAGACCTTCGAGCAGATCTCGGTCGAAATCAATCCCGACCACGAGCAGCCCGTGGAGGAGGGAGGGGAGCTCCTGTACCTCGTGGCCATGGGCAGATACAAGATCATGTGAGGTCAGAAACCGATGTCGTACGGGATCGGGTACGCCGGCGCCGAATCGGGCTACGACGAGGCCGAGGCGGTCATCTTCGGCATCCCGTACGACCACACCTCCTGCTTCAAGGCGGGAGCCCGGGAGGCCCCCACCGCCGTGCGGCGGGCCTCCTACAATTTTGAGGAGACCCATTTCGAGCACGGCATCCGCCAGCGCCGCCTCAGCGTCTGCGACTACGGCAACTGCGACGACTTCATCCTCCCGGAGGACATGTTCGGGGAGGTCGACTTCGCAGTGGGTCCGGCCATCAGGGACGGCAAGTTCCCCATATCCATCGGAGGGGAGCACTCGGTCAACATCCCGATAGTCAGGAACTACGACCCGGACGACATAGCGCTCATCTCCATCGACGCGCACCTGGACTCCCGGGACGAGTACCTGGGGAGCCCCAACAGCCACGCCTGCGTCACCCGCAGGGCCGCGGAGCACCTGGGCATCGACAACGTGTACGTGCTGGGTGCCAGGGCCATCGGGGAGGAGGAGCTGGACAGGGACGACGTGGTCCCGTTCATCAGCTCCTACGACATCATGGACAACGGCATCATGTGGGCGATCGGGAAGGCCCTGGACAGCGTGAGGAACGAGAGGATCTATCTTACGGTGGACATCGACGGCATCGACCCCGCCTACGCCCCCGGCACCGGGACGCCGGAGCCCTTCGGACTGACGCCCATGGACGTCAAGAGGGTCATCAACGCCATAGGCGACAGGCTCGCCGGCTTCGACGTGGTGGAGGTGTGCCCTCCCGCGGACCCCTCCGGCATAACGTCGATCCTGGCGGCGAGGCTGATCAACGAGGTCATGGCGGTCCACGCCAAGAGCCTCAGAAGCTGATCACCGTTCGGACAGGAACCTCCTGGCCTCCTCAGCGTACTCCTCCGCCCGGGACCGGGCGGTGCCCTCGTCCCTCGACTCCGAGTATATCCTGAAGTACTCCTCTGTGGTGGAGGGCCTCAGCAGCACCCACCCGTCGTCGAAGATTATCTTCAGGCCGTCGGTCTGGTCCACCTTGTGGCCGGCCGCCCCGGTGGTGAAGTGGTCCAGCAGCGACGATTTGCGGCCGTCGGCGCAGGGCACCCTGTCCTTGACGGTGTGGTAGGGCTCCAGGGACGCCACCTGCTCCGACAGGGGCCCGTCCCTGGCTATGCACTCCAGCATCAGCGCCAGCGCCATGGCCCCGTCCCTGCAGTTCTGCATCTCCGGGAATATGACGCCGCCGTTCTCCTCGCCGCCGAAGACCGCCTTGTTCTCCTCGATCTTCCTGACCACCATGTGGGACCCCACTGGGGTGTACCTGATCAGCCCTCCGCTCCCGGTCACCACGTCCTCCACGATCCTGGAGGAGCTGACCGGGGTCACCACCTTCCCGCGGCGATTCTTCAGCACGTACCTGGCCAACAGTGCCAGGCTGACGTCCCCCTCCACGTATTCCCCGTCGCCGGTGACGAATATCGTGCGGTCCCCGTCGCTGTCGTGGGCGGCGCCCAGGTCCGCCCCGGTCTGCCTCACCATGGCCATCAGTAGGCCGAGGTTCTCCTCGGTGGGCTCGCTGGTGCGTCCCGGGGTCTCCCCCTGGGGGTCCGCGTTCAGCGTCAGCGCCCTGACCCCGAGCCCCCTCAGCAGCATGGGGGTGGTGCGGCAGGTCGCCCCGTTGGCCAGGTCCAGGCACACGGTCAGGCCGGCGGCCCTTATGGCGTCGACGTCCACATGGGACATGATCGCCTCCACGTAGAGCTCCCCGGCGCCCTCCTGGACGCCCATCCCTCCGATGTCGCCCCACTCCGCCTGGCGTATCTCGGTGGCGCAGAACGCCTCCAGCGCCCTCTCGTCCTCCCTGGTGGCCTCCACGCCGTCGCCGTTGATGAACTTGAAGCCGTTGTGCTCCGGCGGGTTGTGGGAGGCGGTGATCATGACGCCCCCGGTGACGGACGGGTCCGACCTGACGTAGTACTGGAGCGCGGGGGTCGGCAGCATGCCCAGGTCCACTATGTCGCATCCCACGGACATCATGCCCGCGGACACCGCGCTCCTGAGCATGTCGGCTGAGTCCCTGGCGTCGACGGCCAGGGCTATCCTCCTGCCGTAGGTCAGGCCGGCGGCCCTGCCTATCTGGAGGGCGACGTCGGGGGTCAGGTCCCTGTTGGCCGTCCCCCTGACGCCGTTGATCCCGAAGAGAGTCATGTCCGTTCAGATTCTCTTCGCGTAAAAAAGGATGCTTATGGTGTCGGCGCAGTTCTTGCAGGTGTCCGCGGCCTCCTCCAGGGCATCCAGCATCCTGATGGACAGGATGGTGGCCTTGTGGTCCATGTCGGACACCAGGATCTCCTTGAAGATCTTCTTGTACGCCTGGTCCACCCTGCGCTCCTGGTCCTTGACCCCCTGGACGCACTCCAGGATGCTGTCGGACCCCGTCGACAGGATCTTGATGGCGTTGATCAGGCTGTTGACCTCCGACTCCAGGTCGGAGACCGTCAGCGAGAACATGTGCCAGACGTTTATGGGGAACGTGGCGCCGGTCTCCTCCACCACCTGCATGTTTATGGCGGCCTCCTTGCACCAGTTCGCTATGCTGTCGGTCTTCTTGACGAAGTGCATGAAGTCCTCCCTGTCCTGGGGTGACAGCTCGCCGATGCTCATCTGGTTGCACAGGGCCTCCTCCTTGGCATCGGCCTCGTGCTCCAGCATGTAGAGCCTCTCGATGGCCTTCATCGCTCCGGCGTGGTCGTCGTTCTCCATGCAGCGCACGGCGTGCCCCAGCTCCGTGACGCAGTCCAGGACCGAGAGCGCATGGGTGCGCATCCCGGCCTGCAGGACGTTCTCCTTCCTCTTGCCGAACCATCCGATTATGTTCCTCGCTTCCTCACTCAAGTCTCGTTTCCCCCTCTATGCCGCCCTGCGGCCTCTCGAATACGACTATCATCTTCTTGTTGAACACCAGATGGACCCTCTCGCCCACCTCGGGCACCGGATCCTCGGCAGGGACGTTGTACTCCACCCGGTCCCTGCTCTCCGCGATGGTGCGGACCCTCCAGTAGGTCCCCATGAACACCACGGACGTTATCTCCGCCTCCAGCCCGTCGTTGGCCGGGTAGACGTGCTCCGGGCGCACCGAGATGACCGCCGGGTCGCCCACGTTGAAGGAGGTCTTGGAGGTCCTGACCTCCTTGCCCCCTCTGAGCCTCACCTTCGTCTTGCCGGTCTTGGACCTGTCGGACACCGTGCACTCCAGAAGGTTGGTCTCGCCGATGAAGTTGGCGGCGAATATCGACCTGGGCCTCCTGTAGATCTCCAGCGGCGTGCCGACCTCGGCTATGGCGCCGTAGCGCATGAGGACGATCCTGTCCGACACGGACATGGCCTCCTCCTGGTCGTGGGTGACGTGCATCACGGTGATCCCCAGCTTCTTGACCAGCCTCCTGAGCTCGTACCTGAGCTCCATGCGCACCCTGGCGTCCAGCGCGGACAGGGGCTCGTCCAGCATCAGCATCCTGGATCCGGAGGCCAGCGCCCTGGCGATGGCCACCTTCTGCTGCTCGCCGCCGGACAGCTCCTCCGGGAGCATCCCGGCGCGGGACAGCATCCCCACCAGCTCCAGGTACTCCGTGGAGAGGGACTCCATGGCCTCCTCCCCCTGGTCCTTGACCCTGGGGCTGTACGCCACATTCTCCCTGAGGGTCATGTGGGGGAACAGGGCGATGTTCTGGAACACGTACCCCACGTCCCTGTCCTCCATCGGGATCCTGGTGACGTCCATGCCGTCCACGTAGACCCTCCCCTCCGTCGGGGTCCAGATGCCGGATATGACCTTGATCAGCGTGGTCTTCCCGCATCCCGACGGGCCCAGGATGGTCACGTACTCCCCGTTGTTTATGTCGAGGCTGATGTCCCTGACGGCATAGAAGTCGCCGAACCTCATGGAGATCCTCTCCAGCTTTATCCTCGCCATGTCAGTCCAACCTCATCTCGTCCTCGAGGCCCTCCGGGGGCATGGCGAACACCGATGCCTTCCCGGGCACCCAGTATATCCCGACCACGTCGCCCGGGCCGTAGTCGTCGAACTTCCTGTTGGGGAGCTTGGCCGAGACCAGCCCGACAGCCTCCACCATCACCTCCACGGTGATGGTCACCCCCTCGTACAGCACGCGCTCCACGACACCCGTGCATATCACGGGCGGATGGCCCTCCTGCATCTTCGTTATCTTGGTGAATCCGACCTTGACGGTCAGCACCGCCTGGTCCCCCGGCGCCATCTCGGAGCCGCGGGCGGGGAACCTTATCCCCGACTCGGTCTCGACGGTGGTGACCTCCCCGTCGGATCCCACGACCTTCCCGACGATGACGTTCGAGCGCCCCACGAAGTTGGCCACGAAGGGCGTGGCGGGGTCCTCGAACACCTCCCTGGGGGTGCCGAACTGTATGATCCTCCCCTTGCGGATGACGGCGATCTTGTCGGCCATCTCCAGGGCCTCGTCCTGGTCGTGGGTGACGTGGATGCATGTCAGCCCCATCTCCTTGGCCATGGACCTGAGCTCCTTGCGGAGGTTTATCCTGAGCCTGGCGTCCAGCGCCCTGAGGGGCTCGTCCAGCAGCAGGATCTTGGATCCCGACGCCAGTGCGCGGGCCAGGGCGATGCGCTGCTGCTGGCCCCCGGACAGCTCGCCGGGCTTCCAGTCCGCCTTCCTCTCCAGATGGACCATGTGCAGCATGCTCCTGACCACCTGCTTGGCGCTGTCCTCCGGCCACTTCTTGATCTCCGGGGCGAACATGACGTTCTGGTAGACGTTCATGTGCGGGAACAGGGCGTAGGTCTGGGAGAGCATGGTGGCGTTCCTGGAGTCCACGGAGTCGTCGGTGACGTCCCTCCCGTCCATGTACACCCTCCCGGAGTCCGGCTGGGTCAGTCCGCAGACCATCCTCATGCAGGTGGTCTTCCCGGCCCCGGTGGGGCCCAGGATGCAGACGTACTCCCCGTCCTCTATCCTCAGGGACAGGCCGTCGGCGGCCACCTCGTCGTCGAACCTCTTGACCAGATCCTCCAGCACTATCTCAGGCATCGCGCTTCGACCCCCCTGACGTGACCATCCTGAGCACCATCATGATGGCGAAGCATATCACGATCAGCACTATTGAGCACATGGCCGCCTCGGCGTACAGCCCGTCCTGCACCAGCTGGGTGATGTATATGGGCACGGTGTTGACCTCCGTGCTTATGGCCGTGGTGGCGCCGGTCTCCCCCAGGCTCCTGGTGAATGCCAGGATGCCCCCGGCGATCACCGCGGACTTCACGATGGGGAACAGCACCTTCCTGAACGCCTGGAACGGCTTCGCCCCCAACGTCATGGCCACCTCCTCGTAGGCGGGGTCCACCTCCTCTATGGCGCCCACCAGGTTCCTGACCACCAGCGGGTAGGTGAAGGAGATGTGCCCGAGCACCACCAGCAGCAGGTCGAAGGTGCTGTCCAGGCCGAAGCTGCCCCAGAACAGGGACAGCGAGAACCCGAGGGCGGTGGTGGGTATGATCAGCGGCACGTTGACCAGGCCGTCCAGGGCCTGCCCCAGCTTGCCGTTCCTGTGCCTGGCTATGTACATGGCCATGGGCACGCCTATCAGGATGTCCACCACCACCGCGAGACCGGCCACCAGGAAGGACATCCCCGTGGACGACAGCAGCGTCCCGTAGTCTATGGACGGGATCGGCTGCGTCAGATACATGAATATGTAGAAGGACGGCAGCAGGACCACCACTACCAGGAACCCGACGGTCAGGACGTCCTTCAGCTTCGGCAGCGACCCCCTGCTGACCTTCCTGCCCAGCATCGGCCAGACCTTCTTGACGGGGATCCTGAAGCCGTGGATCGCCTTCTTGGCCACCAGCAGCAGGATCAGCGCCAGCACGATCATGATCACCGAGATCAGGATCTGGGCGCCCATCATCTCGTCGGACGTGTATATGGTGGCGTCGCTCTTCAGCCAGCTGATGAAGGATGGTCCGGTGAAGAAGGTGGACTCCACCCCCAGCATGGTCAGGGCGATGTATGTGCCCCCGGTCTCGGACAGGGACCTGGCGAAGCACAGGACGAACCCGGTGGCCAGTCCGGCCCTGAAGAGGGGGAGGGTGATGGTGCGGAAGGCGGTCCACTTGGACGCCCCCAGGGTCATGCCGGCGGTCTCGTAGTTGGGCTCGATGTGCTCCAGGATGGCCGACAGCGAGCGGACCATGTACGGGTAGGTGAACAGGATGTGGAGCAGGATGAGCATCATGTACGGCGACATGCTGATCCCCAGGCCCGGGATCTCCACCCCCTCGGGGGCCATCCAGAACATCACCACGGATATTCCCAGCACGGCCGTCGGGAACGCCAGCGGCATGTCCAGCAGGGTGTCCAGCCACCTCTTGCCCCTGAACTCCTTGCGGACCATGATCCAGGCCATGGGCAGCCCCACCAGGATGTCTATGACCGTGACGATCAGCGCTATGCTGAAGGAGTTGAACACCGCGCTCAGGACGGTGCCGCGGATGGCGTCGTCCCGGAGCACCATGTCCACCAGGTCCCAGTCGGTGACCAGGTTGGTGACCACGGATATGGACGGGATGACTATGACGATGAGGAAGATCGCGCAGGCGAAGCCGAACCAGGCCCTGCGCGCCTTCTGGCTTCCGGAGAGTTCGTCGAGCCTGCTTAGGAGAGACAACTGCAACCCTCACAGTACGGTGATGCTCACCACGTTGTTCCCGCGGAGGACCACGGTGCCGAGCCTCCTGCTCTCGCGCCCCTCGGCGCCGGACTCCACCGTCTCGTCGATGGACATGTTCATGTACTCGTCGAAACCGGAGAGCCTGCCCTCCAGCACCCTCCCGTCCTTCAGAAGTAGGGAAACACGCTTGTCCAGTGAGCTCTCCAGGAGGGCGGCGGGCGTTACCATTGCTATCGTCATCTGGAGAGGATGTCGCGTTAAATAGTTTCGTCTCGGCCAGGCGGCCGCATAGCCAGCGACCTCATTCCTCGCCGGGCTGGTTCCTCGCCTGGGCCTCTATCCACGCCCGTATGTCGGACTTCCTGGTGGACCCGATGCCGAAGTACTCCGAGAACTTCCTGGTGGTGGTGAGCTCCAGGGTCTGACCGGTCCTCTTGCCGGAGACGAAGCCCATCTCGATCAGGCGGTGGACGTCGTCGTAGGTCCTGGGGCCCCGGGTCTTGAACAGCTCGGACTGGAGCACCGGCTGGTTGTAGGCGATGGTGGACAGCGTCCTCATCACGCCGCCGGACATCTCCGCCTTGGCGAATTTGCCGGTGAAGTCGGTGTACTCGGTGCGGAGCATCATGCGGTAGACGTTGCCGGCCTTGGAGATCATGATGGCGGAGCCGCGCTCGTCGTACTCCCTCCTCAGGTCCATGACGGCGGTGCGGAGGTCCTCCTCCGGGATCCCGGTCCTCTCCGACATCTCGGAGAGCCTGAGGCCCTCGGCGCTGGAGAACAGCGCCGCCTCGGCTGCGCATTTGGGGTCCAACTCAGATCACCGCCTCGGGGATCCTGCCTCCGGGCGAGTCCTCCAGCGTCCCCGAGGTCCACTCGGTCTTGATCTCGATCCAGATCTCCCCGTCGGGCAGCTCGTTCTGCCAGACGGCCAGACGGCCGTCCCTGACCAGGTGGAGCACGGAGACGAACACGGTGAGGTTCTCCGACAGGTCGGCGCCGTAGAGGTCGCGGATGCTGATCTGCCCGGTGCCGAGCCTCTCGATCCTCCTCCAGACGGCCTCGATGTCCTTCTCGTCGTCCTCCTCGTGGGCCTTGTTCTCGAAGGCCCTGGGCTCCCTGGCCCTGAGCTCGGCGCGGACCCTCTCCCTCTCCCTCTGGATCTCGATCTCCCTCCTGGCGTCCTCGAAGGCGTCGATGAGCTCGTACATGGTCACCGGCCTCACCGGCTCCCTGACGTAGGCCTCCCTGAAGGACACCTCCGGCACGTACATGGGCTCGTCGTCGAAGAAGAACGAGTCGTCCAGCTCCTCCACCGCGATCTCCGGGGGAGGCTCGCTCCTGACCCTGGTGGACTCGGACTGCATCCTGAGGATCCTCCAGGCCATCAGCAGCAGCTTCCCGGCCACGATCATGTCGAAGGTGTCGTTGGTGACCTTGGCCTCGTACATCCTCACGAACTCCGAGAGGTCGATCTCCCAGGGGTCGATGCCGTTCTCCAGCACCAGGCTGAACACCGCCCTTATCGATTCGTCCACCGGGTCCGGGAGCCTCTCGCCGGACTCCGCCCGGGAGAGGATGTCCATGTACCCTCCTATGCGCCTGAGGGACTCCTCGTCGTCCGCCAGCGCCCTGTGGAACAGCAGGTGCTGCTCCAGCTCCTCCATCCTTAGGTTCCCATCCATTTCAGTTCGCCTCCTCCTGTCTCCTGAGGGCCTCCTCCTCGTAGCGGGAGACCTCGTCCAGGTCCGGCTGCATTATGACCCTGCTTATGCCGCTGGGCGGCCTGGTCACCCCGATCAGATGGTCCGCCAGGGTCAGCGTGACCTTCCTCAGTGACACCTGTATGAACTGTGCCTTCGCGGAGCTCTCCTTGACCCTGCGGGCCACCATCTCCGCGTTGATCGAGTCCAGGAACATGTCCACCTCGTCCAGCACGTAGAACGGGGACGGCTGGTGCTCCTGGATCGCGAATATGAACGACAGCGCCGTCAGGGACTTCTCCCCTCCGGACAGCGCCTCCAGCCTCAGGAGCTTGCCGTTCCTGGGCTTGGCGTTGATGAGCAGGCCGCCGGAGAACGGGTCCTCCTCGTCCTCCAGACCCATGAACGCCTCCCCTCCGCCGGAGAGCTGGGCGTAGATCGACTTGAAGTTCTCGTTGACGGCGTCGTAGGACCTCATGAACAGCCCCTTCTTCTTGGATGTGAGGGACGCCATCAGGTCCGACAGCTCCTTGATGTGACGGTTGAGGCTCTCCACCTCGGCGTTGAGGCCGTCCAGACGGGTCTTGCGCTCGTCGTAGTCCTGGATGGCCCTGAGGTTGACGTTGCCCAGCCTGGACATCGTGGACTCCTGGGCCCTGATGGTGCGCCGGATCTCCTCCTCCGAGGGGATGGGCGTCGCCACCTCGAACCCTATGGCCGCCACCTCGGCCCTCAGCTCCTCCACGGCCTGGCCGGCCTGTATGAGCTGGGCCCGCTGGGACTCCGCCATCGCCGATGAGTTCTCGATGTCCTTGGCCTTCTCCCTGATCTCGGAGTCCATGCCGTACTTCTCGGCCACCAGGGCGTCCTTCCGGTTGCGGAGGTCCTCTATGCCCCCCTCCATCTCGGCCTCGATCCTCCTGAGGCCCTCGAGGTCCAGCTTGGCCCTCTCCATCAGCCCGGTGTTCTCCTCGATGGCCCTGGCGTCCTCGGCGATGGCGCGGTTCACCGAGTCCAGCTGGATCTGCAGGGACTCGTTCTGCTTCCCGTATCCCGCCACCTCGGTGTCGATGCCGCCGATCTGGAGCCTGCAGTCCGAGACCGCCTCCTTCAGCTTGTAGATGCGGTCCCTGACCGCCTGTATCCTGTTCTGCAGGTCCGCGGGGGCGATCTCCGCCATGCGGGCCTTTATCTGGTTGCGCCTCTCGGTCAGCGAGGACAGCCTCGCCGAGACCTCCCCGAACAGGGTCCTGGAGGCCTCCAGCTCGGCGTCGGCCTCCGACACCCTCTGGCTGGCCTGCTTGAGCTCCTGGGACGCGGAGGAGCGGGTCTTCTCCAGCTCCGCCACCCGGCCCTTGATCTGGGCCATCTGCTCCCTCTGCTCCATGCCGGAGGACGTGGTCCTGCGCATCTCGTCGTCGATGCCGCGGATCTCCTCCCTGACCTGCCTGAGCCTGTACCTGACGTCGTCCAGGGCCTCGCCGGCCTTCCTGAGCCTCTCGCCCACCTCGGCCAGCTTGTCCTCGGAGGCGGCGCCGAACTTCAGCATGTTCTGCTGGCTCAGGTTGCCCCCGACCATGGCCCCGGAGGCCTCGATGAGCTCCCCGGACTGCGTCACTATCCTGATGCCGCCCATGATCCTGCGGGCGGTGTCCATGTCCTTCACCACCAGGGTGTCCCCCAGCACGTACCAGAACGCGTTGTAGTACCGCTGGTCGAAATCGATGAGGTCTATGGCGTAGCCCTCGGAGTCCTTGACGCTCATGATGGCCTTCGCCCTGGGCTTCCCGCCCACCATCTTTGTCAGCGGGAGGAAGGTGACCCTCCCCAGCTTCTCCCTCTTCAGATAGGCGATGGCGTCCGCGGCCACCTGGTCGTCGTCCACCACCACGGCCATCATCTTGCTGCCGGCCGCCACGGACAGCGCGGTCTCGAACCCCTTGTCCACGGTGGCCAGCTCCTGGATGGTGCCGTGTATGCCCTTCATCTCGCCCCTGTTCCTCAGTGAGAGGATTGCCTCCACGGCGGCACCGCCCCGGTTCATCCTCTCGGTGACCTTCTTCTCGGCCTGGAGGGCGTTGTACTCGGCGTCTATCCTCTTGTACGCGGAGTTCAGCTCCTCCTCCTGCTTCTCCAGCTCGGACTCCCTGCGCTTGGCCTCCAGGATCCTCTTCCCGAAGTCCTCGGTGCTGGGTCCGGCCTCGGCCTTCATCTGGTCGAGGCTCCACTTGGCGTCCTTGATCTCGAATTCGATGCTCTGGATCCTCTCATCCAGGTTGGCGAAGGCCGTGTGGGCCTCCTCCGAGCCGGCCTCGGCCTTGGCGAGCCTCCCCTGGACCGTCCTGAGCTCAGCGGAGCAGGTGTCGAAGTCGGACTCGACCCCCTCCAGCTCCTCCTGGAGCTGCCTCTGCTCCCCTCCGGTGCTGGCGATGGATTCGGAGATCTCCGACTCCTCCGCCTGGGCCTGCTCCATCCTGGCCTCGGACTCCGCCAGCTTGGCGACCATGTCCTCGCGGGCCTGCCTGAGGACGTCCACCTCGGCGTTGTTCTTCGCCATGGACTCCTCGAAGGACCTCTTGAAGGACTCCTGCTCCTCCATGTCCGCCTGGGCGGCCTCGATGCGGTCCCTCTTGGTGGCCAGGTCAATCTTGGCCTGCTCGATCTTGGACTTGAGCTCCTTGTACTCCGGTCCGATCTTGGCGGCGATCTCCTCCTCCACGGCGGCTATCTCCGCCTCCTTGTCGGACCTGGCCTCCTCCAGCTCGGCCTTCGCCCGCCGGTCGGCCTCGATGCGGGCGCTGATGCTGTCGATCTGCTCCCTCACCGACTCCATCTTGGAGGTCTCTATCTGCAGCCTCCTGTGGGAGTACTGGGCCTTGGCCATCTCCAGCGCGCTCTGCGCCTGCAGGTAGGCCTCGGCGTCCTGCCTCTCCTTGGTCAGCTTCTCCACCTGGTGGGAGAGCTCCTCGACCACGATGCCGATCCTGTCCAGATTGGTCTCCGCCTCCTGCTTCTCGCTGCGGGCCTTCTCGATGTCGGCGTCGAAGCTCGCGATCCCGGAGATGGCGTCGATGATGCGCCTCCTCTCCATTGCGCCCATCTGGACGATGCGGGTGACGTCGCCCTGCTGGACCATGTTGTAACCGTCGGCGCTGATCCTCGCCTTGGTGAGGAGGGCGTCGAACTCGGTCATGGTGGACTTGCGGTCGTTGACGAAGAAGTACGAGCTGTAGTCGGTGCCGTTGTCCGAGAGCTTGACGTGGCGTGTGAGCCTGACGATGTCGTCGTCCCACGGCATGAGACGGTCGGTGTTGTCGAAGACCAGGGAGACCCTGGTGAACGAGGCCTTGCCCCTGGACTTGCCGCCGTCGAAGATGAGGTCAGTGAGCTTCCCCGCACGGACCGCCTTCGAGCTCTTCGGCCCCAGAACGAACAGTATGGCGTCGGTGATGTTGGACTTCCCCGATCCGTTCGGCCCGGTGACCGCCGTGTATCCTTCCATGAGCGGGACTGTGAGCTTCCCGCCGAATGATTTGAAATTCTCCATCTCGACCGCTTTCAAATGCAAACGTTACACCTCTGAGGCATGAGCCCCTGCATCCCATCGTCGTGCCTGTACGGTCGTCGGCCGAAGGCCCTTCTTCCTTCGGTCGCGCACACGACTACGGAAGGTATAACGTGCGTGTATTTAAAGAAGGGTTTAAAACGAACGATGTTCGGCGATTGCCAGCAATCTCCGAACACGCAATAGACGCGGGCAACCATAAAGAGATGGAAGGAGATACGTCTGTGGAGGCGAACAGATGACACTCAGACCCCCGCATCCTGCCAATCAACTAGACCGCGTCATCTGTCAGATAAGGTTCCCCGCCCTACTTGAGATAGACGAGATGGTCGCCGAATTCCAGAAGGGAGTCCGTGCGAATTACCCCATCTATTCCAAATCCTCCACATTCCCCCTCAATCTGGCAAACGTGCCGATACCGACAGACCATACCTTCCAATCTGACGACAAGGTCTGGTCGATCACATTGTCCGTGGCGGCATTGAGCATAACAACAACGAGATACACCGACTGGGGACAATTCAGAAGCAAACTCGATCAGGCCATCTCCGCAGCTTTGGACCTCTTCGACATCAAGACGTGCAACCGTGTGGGACTCAGATACATAAACGCCATTCGCCCATCATCCGTCGAACTTCCGGATCCCAAAAGCTCACTGAGAGCTCCATACTCGGAAATGATGTGTGCTGATCTGGGTACGACCACTGGAGTGCATACGATCATAGAATACACCGTCGATGACCATATAGCGGGCAGAAGCGTCATTGGGATGATCCGGTTCAATGACGGGGAAGAAGGTGCACTGATAGACAACGACACTTTCGTCGAGGAGCAGATGCCGATCGAAGAAGCATTGGACGTGTTGGACCGCCTGAACTCGTGCTCCCTGGAGACATTCAAGAAAATCTCCTCGGACAACCTGATCTCGAAAGTGATACCATGACGTCCGATGCAGAATCGTATTCCCTATTAGCCGGATTTCGCGATGACCCGGGGACCACGGGGTGCCCGGCGTGCAACAGAGAATGCCTGTACGTACCGTCAGGGGCCCAGGATGTCATAAAGAAGCTCTATTCGGACATGTCGGAGATTCAGAACGATTCCCTCAGACAGCAAGTCGAGTCGTTCTGCTCATGTCTGTCGGCGGGACTTGCCAGATTCGGCATAGAGTCCACACTCCCAGTTTTCTACACGGTGTACGAAGATGACGAATTCTACCTGGAATGGATATTCGACTACTACCGTTTCGGATTCGACTTCTATGAAGAAGACAACAACTCCGCATGGTTCGTGGTCATGAAACAGGCGGACGACGTCTTCAGATTCAACGCCAAGTTCGATGGCGACTACCGCAAGGCAGTCTACTATGCCCTGTCGGTTATAGGAAAGGAAGCATGAACGAGGGCCTCCCCACAAACCTGGCGAGAGGGATCACCAGTCAGGACTGCCTGGTGGAGGGCCAGATGAAATCATGCGTGTTCCAGTTCCTCAAGAACGAGAAGGAGGGAATGTATGGATTGTCGATACAATGGCTGGACAACGAGGAATCTGAACAGATCGCCAAGGCCATGAGAGGCAAACGCGGCGATCCGAAATACATCCTCGGCTTTGCAGTCATGACGACCCACGATCTCGAGGAGATCAAACTCATCGAATGCTACCAGAACATGGAATACATGCGCGTACCGAACGACTCGAACCCGTATCATGGCCACATCACAATCCCCATAGAGGCGGGTTCGATCAAAAGGCAGCTCGCTTCAGAGCTTGTTCTGAGGTCTACGTTTTACACGTTCGAGGATTCCCTCCCAGTAGGTCGATAGGATGATTCCGGGCGGTGCGACTGCACGTCCTTCAAAATCGAATCGGGATGCCGTCGGTCCGATTGACATGTCATATTCTGGATCATCGCCGGTATCTCCGCCACGGATCCGAGCACCGCCGTGGGCTCCTTCCCCGACGCCTC